>CAZKKP010000001.1:0-21159 GCA_964553295.1 uncultured Thermoanaerobaculia bacterium
CTCCTGCCGTACTTCACCGAGATGAAGCTGCCTGCCAAGCTGCGGGTGGCCTACGCCTGCTGCCTCAACATGTGCGGCGCGGTCCACTGCTCGGACATCGCCATCCTCGGGGTGCACACCCGGGCGCCGGTGATCGAGCACGACAACCTGCCCAAGATGTGCGAGATCCCGACCCTGGTCGCGTCCTGCCCGACCGGCGCCATCCGTCCGGCGACCGTCGACGGCAAGCAGTCGATCGAGATCGTCGAGGAGCAGTGCATGTACTGCGGCAACTGTTTCACCGTCTGCCCGGCGGTCAAGATCAACAACGCCCACACCGACGGCTGCTCGATCTGGGTCGGCGGCAAGGTCTCGAACGCCCGCACCACGCCCAAGTTCTCCAAGCTCGCGGTGCCGTTCCTGCCCAACAACCCGCCGCGCTGGCCCGAGGTCGTCGAGTCGGTCAAGAAGATGGTCGAGGTGTACGCCGCGGGCGCCCGCAAGCACGAGCGCATGGGCGAGTGGATTGAGCGGATCGGCTGGCCGAAGTTCTTCGAGCTGATCGACCAGCCCTTCACCAAGTACCATATCGACGACTTCAAGCACGCCGGCGAGACCTTCATGCGGACCACCCAGATCCGCCACGCCTGAGGAGGGTGCCATGGCTGTCACCGAGCAACAGGTCGCCGACGCGATGTTCGAGCTGGTCAAGTCCACCCACGGCAAGCGGGACCTCAAGCCGATGGACGTGACCAAGGCGATGATCGAGGAGTTCGGCGAAGGGGTCGACAAGAGCCTGTGCAAGAAGGCACTGCGCAGTCTCATCGACACCGGCAAGCTGACCTACAAGTACGCGGGCGGCAGCTACGTCACGCTGCCCGAAGGCTAGACCGCGAGATCCGAGAGACCGAGCTGGCGGGGCGGCAGCGGCCGCCCCGCCAGGCTCCCGCCGACCACCCCCTGGAGGACGACATGGCATCCAAGAAGGCCAAAGGACCGGAGCGCATCGCGAGGACCGTCGAGGTGCTGCGCAAGTGGCAGGGCATCGAGCGCGACGCCATCGAGACCACCGCCGAGATCATGGAGCAGACCGACAACCTTCTGATCCGGCAGATCATGGAGATCATCCGCAACGACTCGGTGCAGCACCACCGGGTGCAGCAGTTCCTCATCGACTCGATGACCCGGACGCCGGTGACGCTCAGCTCCGAGGATCTCGCCGAGGTCTGGGGCAAGCTCGAGGCCCACGACGCCCTCGAGCGCGAGACCATCGAGCTCGGCAAGCAGCTCAAGGACGAGACGACCGACCCGGTGGCCAAGATCCTGCTCGACTACCTGCTGCGCGACGAGCAGAAGCACGACACGATTCTCGGCCAGCTCGAGGAGTTCAAGAAGCACATGTCGAAGCTGGCCTGAGGCCTGGCGCGGCAATCTGGAGGGGTTCGCATGGGTCTGCTGAAGAAGAAGGACAAGGACTCTGGCGGCACGATGAAGAGCCGCTTCTCCGGCGGCGGCGGTGGTGGCTCGCAGATCTCGGCGTTGCGCCCGAGGTACGTCGAGAGCTTCCCGCCCTGCACCGGGAACTGCCCGAGCGGGAACGACATCCGCGGCTGGCTGACGGTCATCGCGCTGCGCGAGAAGCTCGGCCTGAGCCTCGAGGAGGCGGTCGAGAAGGCGTGGCGGATCGAGATGGAGACCAACCCGTTCCCGTCGGTGATGGGACGGGTCTGCCCGCACCCCTGCGAGGTCGCCTGCAACCGCGGCGCGAAGGACGGAGCGGTCAGCATCAACTCGGTCGAGCGTTTCATCGGCGACTTCGCCCTCGAGCACGGCCTCAAGGCCGAGCGCCTCGATGGGGAGGGGCCGAAGGACCAGAAGGTGGCCGTGATCGGTGGCGGACCGTCGGGCCTGTCGTGCGCCTATCAGCTGGCCCGACTCGGCTACCCGGTGACGGTGTTCGAGAGCCTGCCCAAGGCGGGCGGCATGCTGCGCTACGGCATCCCGGTCTACCGCCTGCCGCGGGAGGTGCTCGACGCCGAGATCCAGCGCATCGTCGACCTCGGCGTGGAGCTGAAGACCGACTGCAAGATCGGCCGTGACGTCACCTTCGAGCAGCTCCGCAAGGACTACGCCGCGATCTACGTCGCGATCGGCGCCCACCAGGGCAAGAACCTGGGCGTGCCCGGCGAGGAGGGTCCCGGCATCTGGACCGGCACTGACTTCCTCAACCACGTCAACTCCGGCAAGAAGGTCGACATCGGCGGCAACGTCGTGGTCATCGGCGGCGGCGACACCGCGATCGACGCGGCCCGGGTGTCGAAGAGGGTCACCGCGGACGCGGCGGCTCTGTCCAAGCGTCTCGGCGCCGAGGTGACCATCCTGTACCGGCGGACCCGGACCGAGATGCCGGCGATCGAGCGCGAAGTCGAGGAGGCCCTCGAGGAGGGCATCAAGATCGAGTTCCTCGCAGCTCCGATCGAGGTCCTGCGGGACGACGAGGGCAGGCTCCGGGCCATGGTCGTGCAGCGGATGGGCCTCGGCGAGCCCGACAGCTCCGGTCGACGACGTCCGGTGCCGATTCCCGGCGACACCTACGAGCTGCCCGTGGAGACCGTGATCACTGCGGTCTCCCAGAAGCCGGACCTCGGCGCCCTCGGGTCCTCAGAGCTCGGCGACGGCTGGCTCAACGCCGACGACTGGGGATTCACCGGGAAGGACGGCATCTGGACCGGCGGCGACAACATCAACCTCGGCATCGCGACCACCTCGATCGGCCAGGCGCGGAAGGCGGCCGACGCCATCCACGCCTTCCTCCAGGGAACCCAACCGGTTGCCGAGAGCCACGGCGCGATGATTCGTTCCGACCGGATCAAGCTCGAGTGGTACCAGCCGGCCGAGCGGCGGCAGCGACGGGTGAAGCCCGCCGAGGAGCGTCTCGCCGCACCCTACGACGAGGTCGACCTCGGCCTGACCGACGAGGACGCCCTCGCCGAGTGCAGCCGCTGCTTCAGCTGCGGCCAGTGCTTCGCCTGCGAGAACTGTTGGATGTACTGTCAGAGCAACGTGTTCGCCAAGGTGTCTTCGCCTACCCCCGGGCACTTCTTCGTGATCAAGAAGATGGAGCTGTGCGACGGCTGCAAGAAGTGCTGGGAGGAGTGCCCCTGCGGGTTCATCGTCGGTGTGTGAGCGACGGCCGGATTGAGAGACGGCGAGAGGCGATGCGAGTCGAGATCCCCCGACTGACGGTCGCCGGCCTGTCCGGTGACGGCGGCAAGACCCTGGTCAGCCTCGGGCTGGCCAGGGCCCTGACGCGGCGTGGCTACTCCGTGGCCACCTTCAAGAAGGGTCCCGATTACATCGACCCCGCCTGGCTCGCGGCCGCCAGCGGCGGCCCCTGCCGCAACCTCGACACCTTCCTGATGGACGACGCGGCGCTCGGACGAGCACTGTCGGCGGCATCTGCGGCCGACCTCTGGCTGATCGAGGGCAACCGCGGCCTGTACGACGGCGCCGACGCCGACGGCACCCACTCGACGGCCGAGCTCGCCAAGCGACTCGGCTCGCCGGTGGTGCTGGTCGTCGACTGCACCAAGGTCACCCGAACGGTGGCGGCGGTGGTCCTCGGCTGCCGCCAGCTCGACCGGTCCCTCGACCTGGCCGGGGTGATTCTCAACCACATCGCGACCGCCCGGCAGGAGACCGTGATCCGCGAGGCGGTCGAGGAGATCTGTCAGGTCCCGGTGCTCGGCGCGGTGCCGCGGCTGCGCGGCGACGATCCGCTGCCCAGTCGCCACCTGGGCCTGGTGACCGCGGTCGAGCATCCGCGGCGGGAGGAGGCGATCGACCGCGCCGCCGACGCCGTGGCCCGCTATGTCGAGCTCGACCGGCTGGTCGCCGTTGCCCGGACCGCCCGCCCGGCGGAGCTGCCGGCCCGCGCGCTGCCGGCCGCCGGCCAGCCGGTGTCCATCGGCTACTTCCGCGACGAGGCCTTCAGCTTCTACTACCCGGAGAACCTCGAGGGGTTGCGGGCGATCGGGGCCCAGCTGACGGCGGTCGCCCCCGGCGCCGACAGCGATCTCCCCGAGATCGACGGCCTGTACATCGGTGGGGGGTTTCCCGAGGTGCATGCGACCCGGCTCGCCGACAACCGGGGTTTCGCGGACCGGCTGCGCCGAGCGGTGGCGGACGGCCTTCCGGTCTACGCCGAGTGTGGCGGCCTGATGTACCTCGCCCGGGAGCTTCGCGTCGCCGGCGTCGCCCACGAGATGTCAGGCATCCTCGACCTTGTGGTGGAGCAGACCACCAGCCCCCAGGGACACGGCTACGAGGTCGGCACGGTCGACCACGACAACCCGTTCCACCCCTGCGGCGTCGAGCTGCGGGGTCACGAGTTCCACTACTCCCGCGTGGTCGGCGGTGCCGACCTCGCGCACACCGTCGTCAGCGTCGACCGGGGAACCGGCACCGGAGGCGGACGTGACGGCGTCTGCGTCGGCCGGGTCTGGGCCTCCTACCTGCACCTGCACGGCGGCGCGACGCCGGGCTGGGCGGACGGGTTCCTCGAGCTGGCGCGATCCTACCGCGTGGCGCGATTGGGCCCGGCAGCGAGGAGGGCCGAGGGATGAGGCGGCGACCGGCCTTCCTGCAGCATCGGAGCGAGACATGAGCGAACGGCAGAAGGACCGCCTCGCGCGCTGCCTCCGGGAGGTCGAGGACCATCCCGGGAGTGCGACCGCCCACTACAACCTCGGTCTGGCCTACACGGTCTCCAGCAGGGTGCGGCAGGCCGAAGAAGCCTACCTGAAGGCCGTCGAGCTCGATCCCGACCTCGTCCAGGCATGGGTGAACCTCGGTGGGATCCGTCTCATGCGTTGGGACTTCAAGGGAAGTCTGGCGGCCAATGAGGAGGCGGTGCGGCGGCGTCCGGAGCTGGCCGAGGCGCACTTCAACATGGGTCAGGCCTACCTCTACCTCAACGACCCCGTCAACCTGTTACACGCCAACCAGCGGGTTCTCGAGCTCGAGCCGAACCACGGAGCGGCTCACTACTTCGCCGCCGTGGCCCGACTCGCGATGGACGAGCTCGGCGCCGCGCACCGACACCTGGCGCGGGCGATCGAGCTCGGCCACTCGCCACCGCCGGAGTTCATCCGAGCGATGGAGAAGGCCCAGGTCGAGCACGCCCGCAGTCGGACAACGCTCATCGAGATCACCGGGAAACAGGACCCGGAAACTCCCAAGGAGGACTGATATGGCAACGTTCACCCACGGCAGCGTTTCGATCGACGTCGACGAAGACGGCTTCATGATGGAGCCGGAGAAGTGGAACGAGGAGGTCGCCACGGCCCTGGCGAGCACCGAGGGCGTCGACGACCTCGGCGAAAACCACTGGAAGGTCGTCAACTATCTGCGCGAGTACTACCTGCAGTTCGGCGTCGCGCCGATGATCCGCAAGCTTTGCAAGCAGACAGGGTTCCAGCTCAAGGAGATCTACGAGCTGTTCCCGTCCGGCCCGGCGAAGGGCGCCTGCAAGGTGGCGGGTCTGCCCAAGCCTACCGGCTGCGTCTGACCGAAAGCCGCTGGTCGTCCGGGGGAGGCCCCGGACGACCGCTCTGCCGGTGGCAGTGGCCGTCGAGCTCGGTTCGGCGGTTCCGCTACCGGGTGGCCGAGGCGCCCGCCCCCGAGCTGGTTGTTTGGTTACGTGAACGTAACAGGGGAGGCGCTCCAGGTCGCGGCCGGTCCCGTCAGATCGGCGCCACTCAGGGACTTGAAGTGGTGCCTGGCGGCCGACTGATGGCACGGCAGTTGCAATTCACCAAGGGGCGGAGGAGGGTGATGCTGGTCGAGCTGATCCGTGAGCGTCGCGAAACGGTGGTGCGTGGCTGGTTCGAGAAGATCCTCGCCACGTACCCCGACGAGGCGGCGCGTTTCATGCGTTCGACCGGCGACCGCTTCCACAACCCCATCGGGACGGCTCTAAGAGAGGAGCTCGACGAGCTCCTGGACAGCATTCTCGGGGACGGCTCTCCGCCGGGTCCGGTGGCGTCCCTCGACCGGATCATCCGGCCCCGCGCGGTCCAGGAGCTGGCGCCGTCGCGGGCGGTGGGAATCGTGTTCCGCCTCAAGGACGCGATCAGGGACGCGGTGCCCGAGCAGGTTCCGCTCGACGAGGAGCGCTGGCTCGACGCGCGCGTCGACGGTCTCGCCGGCCTGGCCTTCGACCTTTACATGCAGTGTCGCGAGCAGCTGTGCGAGATCCGGGTGCAGGAGTTTCGCAATCGATCGATCACGGTTCTGGAGCGCCTCAACTCCTGGCGGGAGCGGCGCGCCGCCGAGACCGACCAGCCCCCACCGGCGGGAGGAAACGGTGACCAGTGAGTCGGCGGCAGGGCCCGGTCGAGATCTGAGGAAGGAGGACACCAGTCCATGGGCGCGTTGCTCTCATTGATCGCGGTGGTCGTTCTGACCCTGGTGCCATGGGTAGCGGTCGGCGCAGGCGATCTCCGCTACCTGGTCGGCGTGGTCATCCCGGGCGTGGCCTTCGCCGTCTTCCTGGTCGGCATCGTCGCACGTCTCGTGGTGTGGGCCCGTGCGCCGGTCCCGTTCCGCATCCCGGCGACCTGCGGCCAGCAGAAGACCCTGCCCTGGATGCGCCACGACGAGCTCGACAACCCCAGCACCGGTCTCGGGGTCATCGCGCGGATGGGCCTCGAGGTGCTCGCCTTCCGCTCGCTGTTCCGCAACACCGAGGCCGAGCTCAACTCGGCCCGGGAGAAGGTCTCCTACATCGGCTCCAAATACCTGTGGGCAGCGGCGATGCTCTTCCACTGGTCGATGCTGGTAGTGGTGCTCAGGCACTTCCGGTTCTTCGTCGAGCCGGCGCCGGCGTGGGTCGGCTGGCTGCAGGCCGCCGACGGCTTCTTCGAGGTCGGGGTACCGGTCGTCTTCGCCACCACCGTCGGCCTCATCGTGGCCCTCGGCTACCTGCTCTGGCGTCGTCTGGCAGAGCCTCAGGTACGGTACATCTCCCTGCCGACAGACTACTTTGCCCTCTACCTGCTGCTCGGGGTAGCGATCTCCGGCGCGCTCATGCGGCACGTCGAGAAGGTCGACGTCGTCCAGGTCAAGGCGGCCATCGCCGGCTGGGCGTCCCTCGACCTGTTCGTCCCAGAGGGAGTGGGGATCCTGTACTTCGTACACGTGTTCCTGGTCAGCGCGCTGCTCGTCTACTTCCCGTTCTCCAAGCTGCTGCACATGCCGGGTGTGTTCCTCAGCCCGACCCGCAACCTGGCCAACACGAACCGTGCGCGGCGGCACGTCAACCCGTGGAATCCGCCGATCGTCGGCCACACCTACGCCGAGTGGGAGGAGGAGTTCCACGACAAGCTGGTGGCGGCCGGATATCCGCTGGACAAGGAGTGAGCGATGGCGGAGAAGGCACCATCCGAGCTGATCAAGATCGAGCTGGACCCACGGCCGGGCGACTGGATGGACCCGAAGGTCGACTTCGAGGCCCGCCGCGGCACCTGGTCCTATCCCGGTGCGCCCAAGAACCTGAAGTACATGGGCTTCGCCAACCCCCGGGAATGGTCGCCGACGGACGAGGACTGGAAGCTGCCGGAGGGCTGGCAGCGGGTCGTCTTCGAGGGGATGCGCGAGCGCCTGTCGAAGTTCCGCTCCTTCCGGGTCTTCATGGACATCTGTGTGCGCTGCGGCGCGTGCGCCGACAAGTGCCACTTCTTCATCGGCTCCGGCGACCCCAAGAACATGCCCGTGCTGCGCGCCGAGCTGCTGCGCTCGGTCTACCGCCGGGACTTCACCGCCTTCGGCAAGGTTCTGGGCAAGCTCGGGGGCGGTCGAGAACTCACCGTCGACGTGCTCAAGGAGTGGTTCTACTACTTCTACCAGTGCACTGAGTGCCGCCGGTGCTCGGTGTTCTGCCCGTACGGTATCGACACCGCCGAGATCACGATGATGGCCCGCGAGCTGATGATGCTGGTGGGCCTGAACATCAACTGGGTGGTCGAGCCGGTCGCCAATTGTCACCGCACCGGCAACCACCTCGGCATCCAGCCGCACACCTTCAAGGACAACGTCGAGTTCCTGTGCGACGAGCTCGCGGACACAACCGGGGTCCGGATCGAGCCCTCGATCAACCGCAAGGGCGCCGAGATCCTGTTCGTGCTGCCGTCGGCGGACTACTTCGCCGAGCCGGGCATTTACACGTTCATGGGATATCTCCTCTTGTTCGAGCACATCGGGCTCGACTACACGTTCTCGGCCTACGCCTCGGAGGCGGGGAACTTCGGGCTCTTCACCTCGCACGAAACCATGAAGCGTCTGAATTACAAGGTCTTCCACGAGGCCAAGAGGCTCGGGGTGAAGTGGGTTCTGGGCGGCGAGTGCGGCCACATGTGGCGCGTGCTGCACCAGTACATGGACACCATGAACGGCCCGGCCGACTTCCTCGAGCTGCCGCAGTCGCCGATCACCGGCACGGTGTTCCACAATGCGGCCTCGACCAAGACCGTGCACATCGCCGAGTTCACCTCCGACCTCATCCGCAACAACAAGCTCAAGCTCGACCCGTCGCGCAACGACCGCTGGACGGTGACCTTCCACGACTCCTGCAACCCGGCCCGCGCCCTCGGTCTCTTCGAGGAGCCCCGCTACGTGATCCGGAGCGTCTGCAACCACTTCGTGGAGATGCCCGAGAACACCATCCGGGAGCAGACCTTCTGCTGTGCCGGCGGCGCCGGGCTCGGCAACGACGAGAACATGGAGATGCGCCTGCGCGGTGGGCTGCCCCGCGGCAACGCGCTGCGCCACGTCCGGGACACCGCGGGGGTCAACCGGATGGCCTGCATCTGTGCCATCGACCGGGCGACCCTGCCGCCGCTGGCGGACTACTGGGCGCCCGGTGTGGACGTCTGCGGCGTCCACGAGCTGGTCGCCAACGCCCTGATCATGGACGGCGAGAACGAGCGCACGACCGATCTCCGCAACGAGCCCCTCGCCGCGGGCCCGGAGGAGGCGACCGATGTATGACGCTGGGAAGATCGTCGCTGGTGCGGTGGTGTTCGTGGTGCTGGCGACCTCACCGATCTGGTACAACGCGATGACGGCGTCCCCCGCGGATCCGCCGGAGCTCGGGCCGCCGCCCAACGGCGCTGTCCGCTGCGTCGAGGATGTCGCGACCATGCGGGTGACCCACATGGACCTGCTCAACGAGTGGCGTGACGCGGTCGTGCGCACCGGCGAGCGGAGCTACGTCAGCACTCTGAGCGGCGAGAGCTACGAGATGAGCCTGTCGCGCACCTGCATGGACTGCCACTCCAACAAGGCGCAATTCTGCGACCGCTGCCACGACTACGTGGCGGTCGTCCCGTCCTGCTGGGACTGCCACGTCGAGCCGAAGGAGGTGGGGTGATGGACGGCAGCCGGAGAACCTTTCTGCGGGCCGCCGGGCTCGGCGTGATCGGCGCCGCCGGCGCCGGCACCCTCAAGGTGCTCGCCCAGGTCGACGAGGTGGTCGTCGCCGAGCCGGCGCCTGCGGCCGTGCCGACGGCCGCGCCGGCGGCAGCCGAGCCCCTGGTGGGCGAGCGCTGGGCCATGGTGGTCAACCTCAAGCTGGTTGAGAGTCACCACAGCTGGGAGCGGATCGTCGAGGCCTGCCACCGGACCCACAACGTTCCCGAGTTCGACGACCCCAAGGACGAGATCAAGTGGATCTGGACGGAGCCCTTCGAGAAGGTCTTCCCGGACCAGCAGCAGCCCTACGTCGCGCTGTCCCATCAGCACAAGCAGGTGCCGGTGCTGTGCAACCACTGCGACAACCCGCCCTGCACCCGGGTCTGTCCGACCCAGGCGACCTGGAAGCGGGAGTCCGACGGCATCGTCATGATGGACTGGCATCGCTGCATCGGCTGCCGGTACTGCGTCGTCGCCTGCCCCTACGGCGCGCGCTCCTTCAACTGGCGCGACCCGCGGCCGAAGATCGCCGACGTCCACCCCGAGTTCCCGACCCGGATGCGCGGCGTCGTCGAGAAGTGCACCCTCTGTGAGGCCCGTCTCGCCAAGGGCCGGCCGCCGGCCTGCGTCGAGGCCTGCGAGAACGGCGAGATCGTGTTCGGCGATCTCGAGAACCCGAACTCCGAGGTCCGACGGCTGCTCCGCGACAACTTCACCATCCGCCGCAAGGCCACCCTGGGGACCCATCCCCAGGTCTACTACATCGTGTGAGGTCGCCATGCTCGAGAAGGCACTGACCGGTACTCGCAGCTACTGGACCTGGATCGCCGTCCTGCTCGTCGTGATCGGCGCCGGCGCCGCCTGCTGGCTGTGGCAGTTCCGGGTCGGACTGGCCATCACCGGCCTCAACCGGGACGTCGTCTGGGGCTTCTACATCGCCCAGTTCACCTTCCTGGTCGGCGTCGCCGCCTCGGCGGTGATGGTGGTCCTCCCGTACTACCTGCACAACTACAAGGCCTTCGGCAAGATGACCATCCTCGGCGAGTTCCTCGCGATCGCCGCGGTGATCATGTGCATGCTCTTCATCTTCGTCGACATGGGGATGCCGAGCCGGATCTTCAACGTCTTCCTCCACCCGACGCCGCACTCGATGATGTTCTGGGACACCGTCGCCCTCGGCGGCTATCTGGTGCTCAACATCCTGATCAGTCGGGTCACCCTGACCGCGGAGCGCAAGGGCGACCCGCCGCCGTCCTGGATCAAGCCGGTCATCCTGCTGTCGATACCCTGGGCGGTGAGCATCCACACCGTGACCGCGTTCCTGTACTCGGGTCTCGCGGCGCGGCCGTTCTGGATGACCGCGATCCTCGCCCCGCGCTTCCTCGCCTCGGCCTTCGCAGCCGGCCCGGCGCTGCTCATCCTGCTGGCGCTTCTCGTGCGCCGGCTGTCGAGCTTCGACGCCGGCCGGGAGGCGATCGGCAAGCTCGCCGAGATCGTCACCTACGCGATGGTGATCAACGTGTTCTTCGTGCTGATGGAGGTCTTCACCGCCGCTTACAGCAACATCCCGGAGCACCTGGAGCACTTCCACTTCCTCTACCTCGGGCTGGAAGGGGAGAACCTGCTCGCACCGTGGATGTGGACCTCGACAGTGCTCGCCCTGATCTCCCTCATTCTGCTCGTCAACCCGCGGACCCGCGCCAACACCCCGACGCTGGTGATCGGCTGCCTCGCGGTGTTCGGCTCGCTGTGGATCGACAAGGGCCTCGGCATGGTCATCGCCGGCTTCGTGCCGAACCCTCTCGGCCATGTCGCCCACTACGCGCCGACTCTGCCCGAGCTGACCATCAGCCTGGCGATCTACGCCATCGGGGCGCTGATCGTGACCGGTCTGTACAAGATCGTGCTCGAGGTGCGGGGCCACATCGTCCATCCGTCGCCGTGACCAGCGCCGCTGTCGGCTCTCAGCTCCCCCACCCGCCGCGGGTGGGGGGTTCGTTTTCCGGCCGCTGAGTCATCACCCCGACTGATAGCCTCCCTCGGAGTCGCCCATGCCCGCCCCTGCAACCGTCATCGTCGGCGCCTCGGCGGCCGGCCTGAAGTGCGCCTGCCGCCTGCGCCGTCTCGAGCCGGACCGGCCGATCCTCGTCGTCGAGGCCCGGCGGGTCTTCTCCTACGGCGCCTGCGGCCTGCCCTACGTCCTGTCCGGCGACATCGAGGAGCTCGCCGCGCTGCGCCGGACCCCCTTCGGTCTCGACCGCGACGAGGACTACTTTGCCGGCTCGAAGAACGTCGAGGTGCTGTCGGGCTGGTCGGCGGTGGGCGCCGATCCGAACGATCGACGCCTTCGGCTCGAGTCGGTCGAGGGTGACAGGCGCGAGGTGGAGTGGGGCGACCTCGTCCTCGCCACCGGGGCGCGCCCGCGCCGTCTTCCGGGCCAACCCGACCACCCGCGAGTGGTCGAGTTCCATGTCTGGGAGGACGTCGCCCCGCTGAAGCGAGCCCTGATGCGGGGTGAGATCGAGCACGTCGCCATCGTCGGGGCGGGGCTCGTGGGCTCGGAGCTCGCCGAGGCCTTCCGTGCCCTGTGGGGCGCTGAGGTGACCCTCGTCGAGGCCGCGCCGTGGCCCCTGCCGATGGTCCTCGACCGCGACCTCGGCCTGGCGCTGGCGGGTCAGCTCGCGGCTCAGGGGGTGCGCCTCGAGCTGGGTCGGCCGGTGACCGGTTTCGAGGCGGACGACGACGGAGTGCGCGTCGCCCTCGGAGGCGCGGTCGTCGAGGCCGACGTCGTGGTGGTCGCGATCGGTGTGGCCCCCCAGACCGATCTCGCCGAGGCCCTCGGGGTCCGGAAAGGACCCACCGGGGCGATCTCGGTCGACGAGACCATGGCGACCACGGTGCCTGGAGTCTGGTCCGCCGGCGACTGCGTCGAGTGCCGGCACGTGGTGACCGGTCAGGCAATCCACCTGCCCCTGGGCTCCCTCGCCAACCGCCAGGGTCGGGTGGTTGCCGACCGCCTGGCCGGCCGACAGAGCGTGTTCCCAGCTGTCGCCGGCGCGGTCGCGGTCAAGGTCTTCGACTGGAACGTCGCGGCGGTCGGCTGCACCGCAGCACACCTGGGCCGGCTGGGACGCGAGACGCGCAGCGTCTGGGTTGCCGCCGAGGATGCCGCCCACTACTGGCCGGAGGCTCGGGAGCTGTTGCTGACCCTGGTCTACGACCCGAGGGACCGGCGTCTGCTCGGTCTGCAGGTTGCGGGCAAGGGCGAGGCGGTGAAGCGGGTCGACCTGGCCACCCAGCTCATCGTCCACGGGGCGACCCTGGAGGACCTGGCCTCCCTCGAGCACGCCTACGCGCCGCCCTACGCGCCGGCGCTCGACCCTCTGGCCGTGCTCGCCTTCGCCGCCCTCAACCAGGAGGACGGCGTACCCTGCCTGCCGCCCACCACCGGGCTCGGGGACCTGCCGCTGGTCGACCTCCGGCTCGACGAGGAGCGCGAGGAGCTGCCCACGGACGAGGAGTCCCTCGCGCTCCCGGTGCACCAGCTCGAGAGCCGCCTCGACGAGCTCCCCGACGGTCCCTCACGGCTGATCTGCGCCCGGGGCACCCGCTCGTCCGAGATCGTCCGGCGGCTGCGTCAACGGGGCCGGGAGGTGAGCTATCTCGGTGGCGGCATGGCCTGGCGCCGTCACCTCGGCGGGCGCTGACCACGGCCGTCCCCTGCCGCCAGGCCCGGTCGAGCCTCGATCTGGGTTACACTTCCTGCCCGCGCGCGCGGTCGTGCGCGGCGAGGAGCGGTGATGTACCCGGTGATGCTGGACGTCCGCGGACGCTCGTGCCTGGTGGTGGGTGGCGGTGGCGTCGCCCTGCGCAAGGTGCAGGGCCTCGTCGAGGAGGGTGCTCGGGTGACGGTGGTGGCACCGGAGCTGGTGGCGCCTCTCGAGCGGCTCGCGGCGGTGGGGCGGATCCGCTGCGAGCGGCGGCGCTACCGGCCCGACGACGTCGCCGGTCAGCGGCTGGTCTTCGCGGCGACCGACGATCTCGATGTCAACCGCGAGATCGCCGCCGACGGTGAGCGCTCCGGCGCGTGGGTCAACGTCGCCGACGACGCCGCCGGCTGCTCCCTCCAGCTCCCGTCGCGGATCCGACGGGGCCCCCTCCAGCTCGCCATCGGCTCCTCGGGGGAGGCGCCGTTCGCGGTGCGTCGGCTCCGGCAGTTGCTCGAGCAGCGTCTCGGTCCCGAGTGGGGGGAGTGGCTGGAAGCCGCTGCCCGATTCCGCCACGTGGTGCTCGAGCAGACGCTCGACCGCGAGGATCGGGAGACCCTCTACGACCAGTTCTTCGCCGCCACCGTGGATCCGGAGACGTTCACGGCGCGGGTGCCGAGCGCAGAAGAGGAGACCCGCTGGCTCGGCGGCGCCGAGATCGACCACCGCCAGCCACGGTCGCCGCCGACGGCGGCCTCCGCCTGCCGGGGAGCGGCCTTCGGACCAGGGCGGGTGGCCCTGGTCGGCGCCGGTCCGGGATGCCCGGGCCTGCTGACGGTGCGCGGCCGGCGCCGCCTCCTCGAGGCGGACGTGGTGGTCTACGACCGTCTTGCCGCCGGCGCCCTGCCCGCCGAGCTCGGACCCGATGTGGAGCTCCACCCGGTGGGCAAGAACGCCGGCAACCACCCGGTTCCCCAGGGCGAGATCAACGCCCTGCTGGTTCGGCTCGCCCGGCAGGGCCGGCGAGTCGTCCGCCTGAAGGGTGGCGACCCCTACGTCTTCGGCCGCGGAGGCGAGGAGGCGGAGGTCCTCGCGGCAGAGGGGATCCCCTTCGAGGTGATCCCGGGCGTGACCTCCGGCATCGCCGCGCTGGCCTGGGCCGGCATCCCGGTCACCCACCGCCGGGAGTCGGTGCGGGTCACCCTGCTGACCGCCCACGAGGCGGTCAAGAGCGACGGCCCCCAGGTCCGCTGGGACCTCCTGGCGGCCGACGAGCACGCGACGATCATCGGCTACATGGGGGTGACCGCCCTGCCGGCGGTGGTCGAGCGGCTGCTGGCGGCCGGTATGAGCCCTCAGATGCCGGCGGCGATGGTCGAGCTCGGCACCACCGCGGGACAGCGCCGGGTGGTGGCGACCGTCGCCGAGCTGCCCCGGGCCGTCGAGGAGGCCGGTCTCGGACCGCCGGCGCTGTTCGCGATCGGCCCGACCGTGCGTCACGCCGATCGGCTGGACTGGTTCGGCCGGCTGCCCCTGGCCGGTCAGCGGCTGGTCGTCCCGGAAGGACACGGCGAGCTCGGCGGCGTGCTCGAGGCGGCCGGGGCCGAGGTCGTCGAGGTGCCGATCCCGGTCACGCCGGCGGCTCGGGTGGTGATCGGGGCGCTGCCGATCAGCGGCGCCGTGGTCACGAGTCGGGCCGAGGTGGACGGCCTGCACGAGGAGCGGGACTCGCCGGGCTGGGCGCGGCAGACCGCCGCCTGGTGCCTGGGCGAGGCGGCGCTTGAGCGCGCCCGCGAGAGGGGATGGGTGAACCTGCGCCGAATCGACGAGGGCCTGGACTGCGCCGACCTCGTGGCCTGCATCGCGGCGGGGAATGGTGCTGCGTAGCGCCCGCCGAGTCGCCGGGGCGCCGCCGCCCGGGTCCTTCCCCCGGGGCGGGGCACGATGAGGCTGTCGAGGCTCCTGCGGCTGCGCCTCGGGCTGCGACCGCGCTTCTTCCTGTACTCCAACACGGTGATCGCCGTGACCATGACCCTGGTGACCTTGATCGCCATGGAGCACGAGCGGCGCTCCCAGCAGGAGGCTGTCGTCAGTCGCGGGCGGGGCATAGTAGAGGCGATGGCGGTGCCGGTCACCCAGCTTCTCCGTGCTGAAGTGCTCGGCGCCGCGACGGGTGGTGGACTGGTGGACGAGCACCTCGCCGCCGTCCAAGCCCGCAGCCAGGGCTCGGTGCGCTGGGCGGCGGTCATCGACCCGACGGGCAGGGTCGTCCACGCCAGCCACCCCGAGCTGCTCGGCAGGGTGCTGCTGCACCTGGCGTCGTCGTCGGCGGTTGCTGCGGGGGCGCCGAGCCACGAAGTGGTCGACAGGGGCCGGGGCGACCGGGTGTTGGAGGTGCGCAGCCGGCTGGCGATTCCGACCGATTCCTGGGCGGTGCTCGTTGTCGCCTTTTCTCTCGAGCCCGTCCAGGGGCAGGTCCGCCGGCTCGCCCGTCGGGCCGGGCTGGTGGCCCTGGTGCTGATGCTGTTCAACTCGATCCTGACGGCGCTCTACGTGGAGACCCTGATTCGACCGATCCTCAACCTCAACCGGACGATGAAGTGGGCGGGTCGGGGCGACCTGTCGGTGCGGGCGCCGTTCGAGAGCGCGGACGAGGTGGGCGAGCTCGCCGATGCCTTCAACCGGATGATGGACGAGCTCGAGGCGGCCCGCGACCGGGAGAAGGTGCAGCGCGCACTGCTCGCCCACACCGAGAAGATGGCCGCCGTCGGCACCCTCGCCGCAGGCGTCGCCCACGAGGTCAACAACCCCCTGTCAGGGGTGCTCGCGTGCATCGAGAACCTGCGCGACGACCCCGACGACCGGGAGATGCGCGAGCGCTACCTCAAGCTGATCGAGGACGGGCTCAAGCGCATCGAGCGCACGGTCACCAACCTCCTCAACTTCGCCCGCCAGCGGGAGCTCCGTCCCGAGCCGACGTCGCTCAACCACAACCTGCACCACGTGGTCGAGCTGATAGGCTATCAGCTGCGCAAGGCGGGGGTCGAGGTGCGCTTCGACCTCGACCCCCAGGGAGCGCTCGTGCGGGCGGACCACTTCCAGATGGAGCAGCTCTTCCTCAACCTCATGCTCAACGCCATGCAGGCGATGCCCGAGGGGGGCGAGCTCCGCTTCAGGACCCGGACCCGTGGCGGTGAGGTCGTCGCCGAGGTCGAGGACACCGGCACCGGCATCCCGGAGGAGATTCGCGACCGGATCTTCGACCCGTTCTTCACCACCCGCGAGGTGGGCGAGGGAACAGGGCTTGGGTTGGCGGTGTCGGACACCATCGTGCGCGCCCACGGCGGCACCCTGACGGTCCGCTCACGGCTCGGCAAGGGCACGACCTTTCGCATCGCCCTGCCGGCGATGGCGAAGGACGGGCGTGACGGGGAGGCAGCATGAAGATCTGCGGCCACCGACTGCTCATCGTCGAGGACGAGCCGCTGCTCCGCATCACGATGGCCGATGCCCTGCGCAAGGAGGGCTGGACGGTCGACGTGGCGGAGGACGGCGTCAAGGGGACGACGCTCTTCGAGCGCCACCGGCACGACCTGGTGCTGTCAGACCTGGTGATGCCGCGCATGGGCGGCCTGGAGCTGCTCAAGCGGATCAAGGCCCTGCAGCCGGACACCACGGTGGTGATCATCACCGCCCACGGCACCGTCGACCGCGCCGTCGAGGCGATGCGCGAGGGCGCCGCCGACTTCATCGCCAAGCCATTCTCCATGGCACAGCTGCTGGTGCGGCTGTCCAACGTCTGCTCGGTGCGGCTGCTCCGCGAACAGAACGTTCGCCTCCAGGAGCAGCTCGAGCAGCGGCACTCTTTCTCAAACATCATCGGCAAGTCGAAGCCGATGCAGGAGGTCTTCGAGCTGATCCGGCTGGTCGCCGACTCCGACGCCTCGGTGCTGGTGCTCGGCGAGAGCGGAACCGGCAAGGAGATGGTGGCCTCGGCGATCCACTTCAACTCCCAACGCCGCGCCAAGCCCTACATCCGGGTGAGCTGCGCCTCGCTGCCCGAGTCGCTCATCGAGTCCGAGCTCTTCGGCTACGAGCGGGGCGCCTTCACCGGGGCGAGCGAGCGGCGCATCGGACGCTTCGAGGCGGCGAGCGGCGGCACGCTGTTCCTCGACGAGATTGGCGAGCTGCCCCTGTCGTTTCAGGTCAAGCTGCTGCGCGTGCTCCAGGAGCGGCAGATCGAGAGGCTCGGCTCAAACCGGCCGATCGACGTCGACGTGCGGATCGTGTCGGCCTCGTTGCGGCCCCTCGAGGAGGAGATCGAGTCCGCCCGCTTCCGCGAGGACCTGCTCTTCCGGATCAACACCGTGTCGATCCACCTACCGCCGCTGCGGGAGCGGCGGGAGGACATCCCGCTGCTCGCCACCGCCTTTCTGCAGGAGCTGGCGAAGGACCGGCAGCGGGAGATCGGGGGCTTCTCCGACGAAGCTCTCGAGCGCTTCGAAGGCTACGCCTGGCCGGGCAACGTGCGCGAGCTGCGCAACGTCGTCGAGCGAGCGGTGCTGTTCTGCCGGCGCGGCGTCATCGGCGTCGAGGACCTGCCGGGCAACCTCCGCGGCGGCGGCTCGAGTGAGGGAGCCGGCGTCGTCGACCGGCGGCGCGAGGTGCTGCCGCTGGCATTGGCGGTCGAACGGGCGGAGATCGAGGCCATCGCCGCCGCCCTCCAGGCGACCGCGGGGCGGCGGGCGGAGGCGGCCGAGCTCCTCGGGGTCAGCCGCAAGACCCTCTGGGAGAAGATCAAGAACTACGCCATCGAGCCCGAGACCTGAGAGCCGGACGACGGGGCGGCTCAGGGCCGCGCCGACGGGCCGAGCCCGAGACGCTCGCCGCCGTAGCGGTCTCGGGTCACCTCGCGACACCAGGCGCCGTGCTCGAGGTACCACGAAACGGTCTCCCGGAGGCCGCTGGCGAAGCTGTGGGCCGGACGCCATCCGAGCTCGGTGCGGATCCGGGTGGCGTCGATGGCGTAGCGCAGGTCGTGACCCGGCCGGTCCGCGACGAACTCCACGAGGTCGCGGCGGGAGCTGCCGTCGGGCCGGGGCCGAAGCTCGTCGACCAGATCGCAGATCCGGTGCACCACATCGAGGTTCGGCTGCTCGCTCGAGCCGCCGACGTTGTAGGTGCAGCCCAACCGACCGCGGCACAGCACGAGGTGGACCGCCTCGCAGTGGTCGAGCACGTACAACCAGTCGCGGACGTTGCGGCCGTCGCCGTAGACCGGCAGCCGGCGCTCGCCGAGGGCGTTGGCGATCATGAGTGGGATCAGCTTCTCGGGAAACTGGTAGGGGCCGTAGTTGTTCGAGCAGTTGGACAGCGTCACCGGCAGGTGGTAGGTGCGGTGCCAGGCCCGCAACCGGTGGTCGGAGGCCGCCTTCGAGGCCGAGTAGGGGCTCGAGGGGTCATACGGGGTGTCCTCGGTGAACAGCCCGTCCGGTCCGAGGGAGCCGTAGACCTCGTCGGTGGAGACGTGGTGGAAGCGCACGTCCCGGCGCTCCCCCCACACCGCCCGGGCCGCCTCGAGCAGGACGGCGGTGCCGCGCACGTTGGTGTCGACGAACTCGAGGGGCCCGTCGATGGAGCGGTCGACGTGGCTCTCGGCGGCGAAGTGGACGAGGCTGTCGACGTCGTGCTCGGCGAGCACGCGGCGAACCGTCGCGGCGTCGCGGATGTCGCCGTGCACGAAGTGACAGCGGTCGCCGTGTCGGCGCTCCACCTCGCGCAGGCTGGCCCGGTGACCGGCGTAGGTCAGGGCGTCGAGCACCACCACCCGGGCCGCCGGATCCGAGTCGAGGACCCAGCCGACGTAGTTGCAGCCGATGAAGCCGGCGCCGCCGGTGACCAGCAGAGACCGCGGTAGATGCTCCGGCTGACTCATGGCTCGCCCTGGGGAAGGTCAGCCTGGGGAATCTCTCCGAGTCGCGGCCAGGTCTGATCGCGGTTGCTGAGCACCGGCGCGGGGCCCTGGAGGGGCCAGGGCACGGCAAGATCCGGGTCGTCCCAGCGGATGCCCCGTTCCTCGGCGGGCGCGTAGTAGTCGCTGCACTTGTACTGGAACTCGGCGACTTCGGAGGTCACCAGGAAGCCATGGGCGAAGCCGGCCGGAGCGAACAGCAGGCGTCGGTTGGCGGCGCTCAGCTCGGCCGCCACCCAGCGGCCGAAGCTCGGGCTGCCGCGGCGGACGTCGACGACGACGTCGTACACCGAGCCGACCGTCGCCCGGACCAGCTTCGCCTGGGGCTGCCCGAGCTGGTAGTGGAAGCCGCGCAGCACGCCTCGGCCGGACCGCGAGTGGTTGTCCTGGACAAACTCGCAGTCGATGCCGAGCTCGGCGAGGACCCGGCGGCTGTAGGTCTCCATGAAGAAGCCGCGGTCATCCTCGAGAACCAGGGGCTCGAGCAGGATCACCTCGGGCAGGTCGGTCGGCAGCCTACGCACCGTTGCCCTCACCGCGTGCCAGAAGGTCGAGCAGGTAGGCGCCGTAGCTCGAGGCGCCGTGCTCTGCGGCAAGCGCTCGGAAGCCGTCGTCGTCGACCCAGCCGGCGCGCCAGGCGATCTCCTCGAGGCAGGCGACCTTGAGGCCCTGGCGCTCCTCGATCGCCTCGATGAAGGCGCTCGCCTCGAGCAGGCTGCGGTGGGTGCCGGCGTCGAGCCAGGCGAAACCGCGGCCGAGCATCTCCACCGTCAGGTCGCCGCGCTCGAGGTAGAGCCTGTTCAGATCGGTGATCTCGAGCTCGCCGCGACGGCTCGGCCGCAGGCTCGCCGCAAGGTCGCACACGTCCGGGCCGTAGAAGTAGAGCCCCGGGACGGCCCAGTGGCTCCGCGGCGCGGCCGGCTTTTCCTCGAGGCTGAGGGCATGGCCGGAGGCGTCGACCTCGACGACGCCGTAGCGCCGCGGGTCGCGGACCCAGTAGCCGAAAATGCGGGCGCCGCGGTCGATCGTCGCGCAGCGCTGCAGCAGCTCCGACAGGCCGTGGCCGTGGAGCACGTTGTCGCCGAGCACGAGGCACGCCGGCGCGCCGTCGAGGAAGTCGCGGCCGAGGACGAAGGCCTGGGCGAGACCCTCCGGGCGGGGTTGCTCGCAGTAGGCGAAGCGCATCCCGAGGGACCCGCCGTCACCGAGGAGATCGCGATAGGCCGGCAGGTCGCGCGGGGTCGAGATCACGAGCACCTCGCGGATGCCGGCGAGCATGAGCAGGCTCAGCGGGTAGTACACCATCGGTTTGTCGTACACCGGCAGCAGCTGCTTGCTGACTGCGCGCGTCACCGGGTGCAGCCGCGTGCCGGCGCCCCCCGCGAGAACGATCCCCTTCATGGTCGGCAGATCCCCCGTTCGTCGGCGCCAGGAGTCTAGCGCACACCTCGACGGCGGGCCAGCCTGCCGCCCGGCGGCGTCATTTCGTGTAGCATGGCAGGGCGCGGATGAACGCCTCCCTGGGAACGGTACTCGCCGTCGACGACGACCCCGGCGCCCTCGACTCGCTCGGGGCGGCGCTGGGCCTGCTCGGCTACCAGGTGTTCCAGGCGCCCGACGGACCGTCCGCCATCCGGCTCGCCCTCGAGCGGCAACCGGATGTCGTGCTGCTCGACGTCAAGATGCCGCAGATGGACGGCTACGAAGTCTGCCGGCGGCTGAAGTCGAACCCGGGCACGCGGCTGATCCCGGTGGTCTTCTTGACCGGCTTCGGCACGCGGCAGGCGCGTCTCGACGGCCTGGAGGCGGGCGCCACCGACTTCCTCGACAAGCCCTGCGACCTGGTCGAACTCGAGGTCCGAGTGCGCAATCTGGTCGGCTTTCACCGCATGACCCTCGAGCTGGACTCCGCCGAGCAGATGGTCTTCTCGATCGCCCGGGCGGTCGAGGCCCGCGACCAGGGGACCGGCGACCACTGCGGTCGGTTGGCGGAGGTCGGGGTGCGGCTGGGCGTCCGGATGGGCCTCGACC
>CAZKKP010000001.1:21169-38154 GCA_964553295.1 uncultured Thermoanaerobaculia bacterium
CAAGCTGATCTGGGAGCGCTTCGCCGCGGCGCATATCTCCACGACCTGGGTAAGATCGGCGTGCCCGACTCGGTCCTGCTCAAGCCCGGGCCGTTGACCGAGGACGAGTGGCAGGTGATGCGCCGCCACGTCGAGATCGGCGTCGAGATCTGCTCGCCGCTGCGCAGCCTGCGGCCGGTGCTGCCGCTGATCCGCCACCACCACGAACGCTTCGACGGCTCGGGCTACCTCGACGGTCTGGTGGGTACCCAGATTCCGCTCATCGCCCGGGTCTTCCAGGTCGTCGACGTGTTCGACGCCCTGTCGAGCGACCGCTGCTACCGGGCCGCGCTGCCGGTCGGGGAGGCGCTCGCCGTGCTCGAGCACGAGACCACCAGGGGCTTCTGGGACCCCGAGGTCGTTGCGGCCTTCACCACCCTGATCCGAGAAGATCAGCACGACCAATGAGGCTTTGAGACCGCGTCGGGCACCCCAGCCCGTGCCAGCTCGCAACCGAACAGGAGACAGTTCACCACAGAGGCACAGAGGCACGGAGGAGTGGCTCGAGCTTCGCGCCGGCGTGCCGGGTGATCCTCCAGGGTGTCTGTGGTGGGGGCGTGCAGGCATGAGCCTCGGGTTGGAGGCTCACGACAGGGGTCGGGGTCGGGTCATGGCCTCGGGGGAGAGCAGGCGCTCGATCTCCTCGGCGGTCAGGTCGCCGGCCTCGAGCAGTATCTGGCGCACCGGGCGGCCGGTCTGCAGCGCCTCCTTCGCGACCCGTGAGGCGCGCTCGTAGCCGAGGGTCGGCACGACCGCGGTGACGATGCCGATGGAGCCCTCGACGAGCTGCCGGCAGTGCTCGACGTTGGCGGTGATGCCGCGCACGCAGCGGGTCGTCAGCACCCTCGCGCCGGCGGTGAGCATGTCGAGGGACTCGAATAGGTTGAAGGCGATGACCGGTTCCATGACGTTGAGCTGCAGCTGGCCGGCCTCGGCGGCCAGGGTGACCGTGAGATCGTTGCCGATGACCTCGAAGGCGATCTGGTTGACCACCTCCGGGATCACCGGGTTGACCTTGCCGGGCATGATGCTCGAGCCGGGCTGCCGGGCCGGCAGGTTGATCTCGTTGAAGCCGCAGCGAGGACCCGAGGAGAGCAACCGGAGGTCGTTGCAGATCTTCGAGAGCTTGACCGCGAGCCGCTTCAGGGCGCCGGAGAAGAGCACGAAGGCGCCGGTGTCCACCGTCGCCTCGACCAGGTTCTCGGCGAGCACCACCGGTTCGCCGGAGATCATCGCGAGCTCGGCCACCGCGAGCTCGGGGTAGCGCGGGTCGGCGTTGATGCCGGTGCCGATGGCGGTGCCGCCGAGGTTGACCTCGAGCAGCAGCCGCGAGATCTCGCCGAGGCGCTTGATGTCCTCGGCGATGGTGACGGCGAAGGCCTCGAACTCCTGGCCGAGAGTCATGGGCACCGCGTCCTGGAGCTGGGTGCGGCCCATCTTGAGGATCGAGGCGAACTCCCGGCCCTTGTCCCGGAAGGCCTCGACGAGCTCGGCCAGGGCGTCGAGCAGCTGCCGGGTCTCGATGAAGCAGGCCAGGCGGATCGCGGTCGGGTAGACATCGTTGGTCGACTGGCCCAGGTTGACGTGGTTGTTGGGATGGCAGAAACCGTAGGCGCCGCGCTCGTGGCCGAGCAGCTCCAGCGCCCGGTTGGCGATCACCTCGTTGGCGTTCATGTTGGTCGAGGTGCCGGCGCCCCCCTGCATGACGTCGACCACGAAGTGGCCGTGCCAGTGACCGTCGACGATCTCCTGGCAGGCGCGCTCGACCGCCCCGGCGACGTCGTCCTCGAGCAGCCCGAGGCGGTGGTTGGCCCGGGCCGCGGCCTGCTTGACCATGGCCAGCGCCCGCACCAGGTGGGGGAAGTGGGCGAGGCGGACGCCGGTGATCGGGAAGTTCTCCACCGCGCGCAGGGTCTGGATGCCGTACTTGGCGTCCGCCGGGACCTCGAGGTCGCCGAGCAGGTCGTGCTCGGTGCGGGTGGTGCCGGGCCGGTAGACCTGGTCCCATCCGGTGCGGCGCGAGCTGGCGTACTGCAGGCGCCGGACCATGATCCGGGCAACGCTGGCGAGCAGCGCCATCGCGGCCTCGGCGTGGCCTGACAGTAGCTGCCGCACCTCGACGGCGGCCAGAACCAGAGTCTCGACCCGGGTCACCGCACGGGCGGTGGCGGAGTGCAGGCCCGGCTCGAGCAGCGACGCCTCGCCGACCCCGTCGCCTCTGCCGAGCACGACCAGCGTGCCGGCGGCGTCTCCGGCCTCGACCTCGACCTCGAGGTTGCCGGAGAGCACCAGGAAGAAGGCCAGCCGCGGGTCGCCGCTGGCGAACAGCGCCTCGCCCGCCGCGAAAATCCGCCGGCTGGCGAGGGGCGCAAGCAGTCCGAGGACCTCCTCGTCGAGCTCGGTGAAGATCTCGCAGGTGCGGAGCAGGCGGATGGTCTCGGCAGTGTCCATGACGGTCCCCCCAGGAGTCCTCGCAACCGGCCGCACACGGTAGCAACTTCAGGAAGGCTTGACAAATCGGCGACACAGATCTACTGTATTACAACAGCGATACACCAGTGGCGGACCAGTGGAGAGGAGCACGATGCGCGACATTCTCGGCGTAGATCCCGCGGGCGCGGTCCCGATCTGGCGCCAGATCGAGGACGGGATGCGGCGCCTCGTGGCCTCGGGTCGGCTCGATGACGGTGCCGCGGTCCCCTCGGTGCGCGACCTGGCGCGGGAGCTCGGTGTCAACCCGGCGACCGTCGCCAAGGCCTACCGGCGGCTGACCGAGGGTGGGCTGCTCGAGGTCCGGCGCGGCGAGGGAACCTACGTCGTCGAGCGGACCTCCGCCGAGGTCGACGCCGAGCGGCGGACGCTGCTCGACGACGGGGCCCGGACCTTCGTCCATCTCGCGCGTCACGTCGGCGCCTCCGAGGACGACGCGAAGGCGGCCGTCGCGCGAGCCTGGAGCGAGCTGGAAGGAGCCGGATCATGAGTGCCTGCGAGACTCCTGCCGTTCGAGTGGACGACCTCACGGTTCGCTACCGCAGGACCACCGCCGTGTCGAAGGTGTCCCTCCACGTCGAAGCCGGCGAGGTGTACGCCCTGCTCGGCCGCAACGGCTCCGGCAAGTCGTCCCTGGTGCGCTGCCTGCTCGGCCAGCGGCGGGCCGACGGCGGCCGCGTCGAGGTGCTCGGCCTCGACAGCTGGCGCGAGCGGCGGCGGCTGATGGAGCGGGTGGCAGTGGTGCCGGAGGTCCCGGACCTGCCGCCGGAGATGACCGCGGTCGCCGTCGGCGGGTTCCTGGCCCGGCTGGCGCCGGGCTGGGACTCCGACCTGTACCGGGATCGTCTGGCGAGCTTCCGGATCCCGGACGGCCTCCGCTTCGACCGGCTGTCGAAGGGCCAGCAACGGCAGCTCGCGCTAGCTCTCGCATTGGCGAGCCGCCCGGAGGTGCTGGTGCTCGACGACCCGACCCTGGGGCTCGACGCGGTCGCCCGGCGCGAGCTTTTCGGGGAGCTGATCGGCGACCTCGCCGACCACGGGACGACAGTTCTGCTGACCACCCATGACCTCGGCGGCGCCGAAGGGCTCGCCGACCGTGTCGGCATGCTGGTCGATGGCCGGCTGGTGCTCGACGAACGGCTCGAGGACCTCAAAGCGCGCTTCCGCAGGGTGCAGCTGGTGGCCCGGCCGGAGTCCGGCGACCTCGAGGCGGTCATGGGTCCGCTTCACGCTGTGTCGCGCCGCGTCGTCGGCGGCGTCGACGAGCTCGTCCTGTCGGCGGCGGACGACGTCACCATAGCCCGTCTTCGCCAGGACGCGGGGTCGGCTGTCGAGGTCCGTTCGATGTCCCTCGAGGAGATCTTCGTCGCGGTCTGCGGCGGCACGGGAGGTGCGTGATGCGCGGAACCCTGGCCATCTTCTCGCGCGAGCTCGCCGCCCGGCGGGAGGTTCTCTGGCTGGCCCTCGCCCTGGCGGTGCTGGCGACGGCGATGCCCTGGCTGCCGGGTCTGGGGGGTCACCAGCCGGGCGACGTGCGCGGCGTCGCCGCGGGATCCCTGGCGCTCCTCGTCGGCCTGCTGCTGGCGGCCGCATTCGGCGTCGGCCTGATCGGCCGCGATCTGTCAGAAGGCCGTCTCGGCTTCTACTTTGCCCGGCCCGTGTCGGGGGTCGCGATCTGGCTGGGCAAGCTCGCCGCGGCGATGGTTCTGATCCTCGGATGTGAGCTGATCGTTCTGCTGTCGGGAGTGCTCGGTGGTCTGCCGAGGCTCGGCCAGTCGGAGGACGAGTGGATCCCGGTCGTGCTGCTCACGGCGGCGCCCTTGCTCGTTCTCGTTCTGGTCCACGGCGTCGGCGTGATGGTCCGCGCCCGCACCGCGTGGCTGGCGCTCGACCTGGTCGGGACCGCAGGCTTCGTCCTCGTCTCCTGGCTTTCGCTGCAGCCCCTGGTGGACCTCGGGGCGGACATGGCCTCTGCGGTCGTCGCGGGATGCCTGGCGGCCTCGCTCCTTGTTGCCTTGCTCGTGGCCGGCGGACTGCAGGTGGCTCACGGTCGTACCGACATGGTGCGTTCTCACCTCGTGCTGTCACTCGCTCTGTGGTCGATGCTCGCTGTCGCCGGCGCTGGCGCCGCGGGTTACGGCTGGTGGCTGCGGTCCTTCACCGCGGCGGATGTCGAGGGCGCTTGGGCCTGGTCAGAGAACCGCGACGGGTCGTGGTTTGTGGTGATGGGGACTGCCCCGGGCCGTCTCGGCGTGCACCGGGGATTCCTCGTCTCCGCTGACGGCCGCCACGAGCTGGCCCTGCCGACGTCAAGCTCGCTCCGGTACCCACAGTTTTCGTTCTCTGATGACGGTTCGACCGCGGTCTGGGTCGGCGGCGACGGGAGGTCCGGGCCACTGGTCTTCGCCGACCTGCGAGCGAACCCGCCCGAGCCCGAGGCGACGACCCTGGTCGTCGACGCTCCGCGAACGCTCCATCTGACTCCGTCGGGTCGTCGGCTGGCGATGGTCGAGGAGGGGCTGCTCACCCTGACCTCGCTGCCCGAGGGTCGGCTGGTGAGCTCGGTGCGGCTGCCGCAGGACCTGGAGCGGGCAGGCGTCTTCCTGCTCGACGACGACCATGCACGGCTCGTGACCCGGCTGTCGACCGACGACGGAACGCCCCTGCTACGCCAGGCCGACGTGGATCTCGACTCCGGCGTGATCGTGCGCCGACCGGACATTCCGGACATCGACGACGAGCTGGTGGTGTACGACGCCTCGATGGCGCGGCTCGCCGTTCGCCCCCCGCGTTGGGCGCCCGAGACCCGCGAGGCGATGGTCTTCGACGCCATGTCCGGGCTGCCGCTGCGGCGCCTCGACCGCGAACGCGAAGGGACGGTGCTCGGTTTTCTATCCGACGGACGGCTGCTGGCAGTGCGAGACGACGAAGAATGCGACGGCGTCCTGTCTCTTGTTGACCTCGCGACGGGCGACGTGACCGAGGTCGAGGTTCCGCTCCCGACCGAGGGCTCGTTCTTCCGGGAGGTCGGGGCCAACGCCATGGTGGTCGCGACCGACGGATCCTGGAGCACAGGCTTCCGCCTCGAAAGCCTCGACCTCGGGACAGGACACCGTCGTCTGGTCGGCGAAGGGCTGTTCCCGCTCTGGGGGGGAGACTGGGTGTTCGGCGGGGGCGACGCCGGCCCGGTGCTCTGGTCCAGGGCAGGAGGCCGGACTTCGTTGCTGGTGCGGCGCGATCACGAGCTGCTGCGTTGGGATCCGCAGACCGGGGAGCTCACTCCGCAGCCGGGGGAGTCCCCGCACTGACGCCGACTGTAGACATCGATGCCGTCGCCCGCCGGTCGCCGAGCGCCCGCCGCAATGCGCCCTCGGCGAGGCCGCGGAGGTCTTCGATGAGGGTGTAGAGCACCGGCACCACGAGCAGGGTGAGGAAGGTGGCGGTGGTCAGGCCGCCGATCAACGAGAGGCCGAAGCTCGAGTAGGAGAGGCCGATGGAGGTCGAGCCCGAGAGCGCCACCGGGATCATGCCGCAGATCGTCGTCAGGGCGGTCATCATGATCGGCCGGAAACGCCGCTCGGCGGCGGCGAGCAGCGCCTCGCGGCGGGCCATGCCCTCGGCGCGCAACCGGTTGACGGTGTCGATCAGCACGATGCCGTTGTTGACCACGACGCCGATCAGCAGCACCACCCCGACGACGCCGAGGAAGTCGACGTTGAGCCCGGCGGCGAGGTGCGCCCAGACGACGCCCAGACCGGCCAGGGGGATCGTGCCGATGATCGACAGGGGCAGCACGAAGCTCTCGAACAGGAAGCCCATGAGAAGGTAGATGAAGACCACCGACAGCAGCACCGCGAGCTGCATGCCGACGAGGTCCTCGGAGAAGCCCGAGCGCTGGGCCGGAGCGCCGAAGCGGACGCCCTCGGGCAGGTCGAGCTGCTCCTCCAGGCGTGCGACGCGGGCGCGGGTAGCGGCCTCGCTGCCCTCGGCGAGCTCCAGGGTGATCGTCCGGGTGACCCGCTTGTCGCGCCGGAAGATGGTCTGGGCGCCGCTCAGGACGCGGACGTCGGTGACCGTCGAGATCGGCACGAAGCCCTGCTCGCCGGCGGGCACGTAGAAGCTGGCGAGCTGGCCGAGGGTCTCCC
The DNA here is from genome assembly GCA_964553295.1 of uncultured Thermoanaerobaculia bacterium. Taxonomy (GTDB): domain Bacteria; phylum Acidobacteriota; class Thermoanaerobaculia; order Thermoanaerobaculales; family Sulfomarinibacteraceae; genus CAZKKP01. Next base: position 27,844 of record CAZKKP010000001.1, read on the forward strand.
GGTCGGCCTCCCTGAAGCGCACCCGGACCGGGATGTCGAGGCCGTCCGCCCGGTAGCGCCTGAGCTGCTGGCCGCGCAGGGCGTAGCCGACGACGCCGGCCACCACCTGCGGGTTGACCTGCTGCTCCTGGGCGCGGGCCCGGTCGAGCACCAGGGCCAGCTCGTTGGGCGCCGGCTCGGAGGCGGCCTTGACGCCGAGCACGCCCGGGACGGCGGCGAAGAGCGGCTCGAGGCCGCGGGCGACCTCCTCGAGAACGCCGGCATCCTCGCCGTACAGGGCGATGACGTGCACCTGCTCGCCCTGCGCCTCGCTCTCGGACTCGTTGCCGGTGTAGTACTGGACGCCGGGGCGTTCGGGCAGTCGGTCGAGCACTCGTTGGGTGACCTCGCGGGGCGACAGGTCGGTGGTGCGCGGGTTGGTGAACCAACCCTGGACCTCGCCGAAGGTCGCGCGATGGAAGATGAACCAGCCGGACAGGCCGAGCTCCTCGGCGGCGTCCTCGACGATCCTCTCGCACTCGAGGAAGAACTCCTCGGCCTCCTCGAGGGTGGTGGCGTCGGGCAGCCGAACCTCGATCTCGAAGCCCGAGCGCTCCTCCTCCTGGACCTCGACGACCTTTACCTGGCGGGCCATGACCGCGGTCGCGGCGGCCACCACGAGCACCGCCAGCACGAGATCGGTGCGGCGCTCGAGGAAGAAGCCGAGCAGCCGGGTGTAGCCGTGGTTGAGGCGGCCGAAGCTGGCCTCGTAGGCCCGTCCGAGGGCCCACTGGAAGCGGCGGTAGACGACCGCGACCGGCTGCTCGGAGGGGGCGCCGTTGCGCAGGGTCAGATAGGTGCTCAGGGGGACGAAGACGCCCGCGACGACCAGCGAGCCGAGCAGCGCGACCGAGATCGGCAGCGACAGCCGGAGCAGGAAGAACTGCGCCTGGCCCTCGACCAGGGACACCGGGAGGAAGACCACGATGGTGGTCAGGGTGGCCATGGTGATGGCCAGGGCGATCTCGGAGGCGCCGCGGATCGCCGCCTCGCGCCGCGGCAAACCCGCACGGTGCAGGCGGTGGATGTTCTCGGCGACCACTACCGAGTTGTCGACCAGCAGGCCGACCGAGATCATCAGGCCGAGCAGCGACAGGATGTTGAGGGACTCGCCGGCGAAGTACATCGCGGTCAGCGCGACCATCAGGCTGATCGGGATCGCCAGGGTGATGATCAGCGTCAGCCGCAGCCGCCGCAGGAAGAAGAACAGCACCATCAGGGCGAACAGCCCGCCGATCCGGCCGCTGTCGAGCAGGGTGTCGAGGGACTCGAGGATGACCCGACCCTGGTCGAACAGCGGCACCATGCCGATGCGCTGCAGCCGGGGGTCGCGACCGAGGGCCTCGACCTCGCGGCGGATCTCGCGCGCTACCCGCAGGGTGTTGGCCTGACCCTCCTTGAGCACGATCAGGGCGACCGCCGGCCGCGAGTTGGCGCGGACCCGGAACTCGGCATCGGGCGGGCGGTAGCTCACCGTGCCGATGTCGCCGAGGCGGACCCGGGGCGCCACCATGCGGCCCTCGAGCTCCTCGAGGCTGGCGTAGCGGGCGACCGACCGCAGGAGCAGCTTGCGGTCGCCGGAGCGGACGTCGCCCGAGGCGAGGGTGAAGTTGTCCTCGCCGAGTTCGCTGGCCAGCTGGTAGATGTTGAGGCCCGCGGCTTCGGTGCGCTCGCGGTCGAGCTCGATGAAGATCTCCCGCTCGAGCAGGCCGTTGACCTGCACCGTCGCCACCCCGTCGATGCGCTGCAGCCGGAGCACGACCTGGTTCTGGATCAGGGTGTAGGGGTCGGCGATCTCCGGGTCGACCGCCAGGCCGAGCACGAAGACCGGGATCGCCGACTGGTTCTCCTTGCGGATGAAGATGCGGTCGGCGTCCTCGGGCAGGCGGGTGCGGGCGCGCTCGACCCGGTCGCGGACCTCCCGGTAGGCGACGTTCATGTCGGTGCCGCCCTTGAAGGTCATGAAGATCCGGGCCCGGCCGGTGGTCGCGAAGGAGTTCATGCCGTCCAGACCGCGGACCGTCGACAGCTCCTCCTCCAGGGGCAGCACGATCTTGTCGACCACCTCGCTGGCGGGGGCGTCGGTCCACGGCACCTGGACGGCGAGGAAGGGCGGCGAGAAGCCGCTCGGGATGAGCTCGAGGGGGATCAGGAGCATCGCCACGGCGCCGACCACCAGCATCGAGGCGCCGAGCACCAGTACCCCGACTCGGCGGTCCAGGGACAGCGCCGGCAGGGCCTCGGCGAAGCTCGGCCGGCGGCTCACCCGCGGGTCTCCGAGGCGGCCGTCGCTGCGGCCTGCTGGCGCCCGAGGACCCGCTCGCGGAGGCCCTCGATCACCAGGTAGACGCTGGGCACGATGAGCAGGGTCAGCAGCGTCGAGGCGAGCAGGCCGGAGATCACGGCGATCGCCATCGGGGTGCGGATCTCGGCCCCGTCGCCGAGGCCGAAGGCCATCGGCAGCAGGCCGAGGACGGTGGTCGCGGTGGTCATCAGGATCGGTCGCAGCCGTACCATGCCGGCGGTGGCGACCGCGTCGGCGAGCTCGAGGCCCCGCCGTCGCAGCGTGTTCACGTAGTCGACCAGGACGATGGCGTTGTTGACCACGATGCCGGCGAGCATGATCATGCCGAGCAACACCACCACCGACAGCGAGATGCCGAGCAGGCGCAGGGCGAGCACCGTGCCGAGCAGGGCCAGCGGGATGGTCAGCATGATGACCAGGGGCTGGAGCAGCGACTCGAACTGGGCCGCCATGATCACGTAGACCAGGAACACCGACAGCGCCAGGGCCAGCAGCAGGCTGCTCCGGCTCCGCTGCCACTCCTGGTTCTGGCCGGCGACGAAGAAGGCCATGTCGTCGGGCCACTCGATCTCGCTCACCAGGCGGCGCTCGAGGGTGGACACGGCGCCGCCGAGCGGTCCTTCGCCGAGGTTGGCGGTGACCAGGGCGACCCGCCGGCCGTCGACCCGGCGGACCTCGCTCGGACCCTCGGCGAGGCGGATAAAGGCCACGGCGGACAGCGGAATCGGGCGGTCGCCGCCGGGGTTGACGACCAGGTCGCGGACGTCGTCGACCCGCCGTCGGTCCTCTTCGGTGAAGCGGACCACGATCGGCACGCGCCGGTCGCCGAGGTTGTACAGGGTCGCCTGGCTGCCCCTCACGGCGCCGCGGACCTCCTCGGCGATGCGCTGGATGTTGAGACCCATCCGGGCGAGCTGGTCGCGGTCGTAGTGGACCTGGACCTCGGGCGCGCCGGCGCGCTGGGTGGTCTCGACGTCGGCGAGCTCCGGCATGGCCGCCATCACGCTGCGCACCCGCTCGGCCATGCGCCGCAGCTCGAAGAGGTCGTCGCCGTGGACCTCGACCTCGACGGGGGTGCGGAAGCTGAACAGCACCGGCCGGGTGACCCGGGCCTCGACGTCGGGCAGGGTCGCCAGCCGGCGCCGGATCCGGTCCACCACCCGGGCCTCCGTGGTCGGGTCGGAGGAGGTCAGCACGACCTTGAAGCGGGCGCTGTGCTCACCCTCGTCGGAGCGCTGGCTGGTGGTCGGGTCGAAGCCGTAGGTGACGAGCAGCGCCCGGATTCCCTCGGGCTCTGCCAGGAGCGACCGCTCGACCGGCGCCAGGGCCTCCAGGGTCGCCTCCAGGGGGGTGCCCACCGGCAGCCGGGTCTCCAGCGTGAGCTCACCCTGGTGGACCTCTGGCAGCAGCTCCGAGTCGAGCCCGGCGGCGAGCCAGGCGGTGACGCCGAGGCTGGCGACGGCGAGGGCGATGATCGTTCCCGGGCGGGCCAGCGCCCAGCGGATGGCCCGACCGTAGGCGGCGGTCAGCCGGCCGAGGGCGGTCGCCGCGACGGCGAGGGGGACCGAGGCGACCGGGTGCAGGATGCGGCGGACCAGCGGCCCGGAGGCCGCCCGCCAGAGGAGGGCGAGCAGGGCGACCAAGAGCAGCAGGACGGCCAGCACCAGCTCGAGGACCGTGCCGACGAGGGTCCGCGGCACGGTCCACAGGAGCAGCGGCCAGCGCCACCAGCCGCCGCGGGAGTGATCGCGTACCAGGGCCCGCCACGACCGTACCGGCAGCAGCCGGGCGGCCTCGAGGCGGCCGCCGGCGAGCCGTGGCTGCCGGCTCGCGAGCATCGGGATGAAGAACAGGGCGACGACGAGGGCGGCGACGAGGGACATGACCACCGCCAGGCCGAGGTCGCCGAAGGCCTGTCCGGCGACGCCCTCGACGAAGACCATCGGCAGGAACACCGCGATGGTCGTCAGGGTCGAGGCGACCACCGCCATGCGCACCTCGCTGGTGCCGCGGATCGCGGCCCGGGCGAGATCGTCGCCCTCTTCGCGGCAGCGGAAGATCGACTCGAGCACGACGATCGACGAGTCGACCAGCATGCCGATGCCCAGCGCGAGGCCGCCGAGGGACATGATGTTGAGGGACACGCCGAGGATGTTCAGCGGCGCGAAGGTCACGATCAGCGAGATCGGAATCGAGACCGCGATGATCGCGGTCGAGCGGCCCGAGGCGAGGAACAGGAAGAGCACCGCCACCGCGAGCAGGCCGCCGACCAGGGCGGTGTTGCGGACCTCGCGCACGCTGGCGGCGATGAACAGCGAGCGGTCGGCCTCGACCGACAGGCGGACACCTTCGGCGCGGTACATCTCCTCGGCCAGGCCCACTGACCGTGACCCCGGCGGCCGGCCCGGGCGACTCTCGGCCGAGCCAACCGGGGCCGCTTGGGACGGGGCGTCGGGGTCGAACTGGCCGAGCCGCTCCCGCACCCGCTGGGCGAGGCTGACGATGTTGGCGTCGGCCTCCTTGAAGATCTCGACCTGGACGGACGGGCGGCCGTCGGTGTGAGTGACGATCTGGCGCTCGGCGTGGGCCCAGCCCACCTCGCCGAGGTCCCGGATGCGGACCGGGCGGTCGTCGCGGATCGCCACGATGGTGTCGCGGATCTGCTCGAGGTCGGTGTACTCGTTGAGCGTCCGCACCATGTACTCGGTCCGGCCCTCGGTCAGGGTACCGCCGGCGACGTTGATGTTCTCCTGGGCGAGCCGGGCGCTGACCTCGGCCACCGAGAGCCCGGTCCGCTTGAGAGCGCCGGCCTCGAGCAGGACGTGGATCTCCTCCTCGAGGCCGCCGCGCACCCGGACCGCGGCCACGCCCTTGACCGGCTCGAGTGCCCGCTTGACCTGCAGCTCGGCGATTCGCCGCAGCCGGCGCAGGCCCTCCTCGCCCTGGAAGGCGACACCGTCGCCGGACAGGCTGAGCTCCATCACCGGATCCAGCGACGGGTCGAAGCGAAGGATCAGGGGTCGCTCGGCCTCGTCCGGCAGGAACACCAGGTCGAGCTTCTCCAGGGTGTCCTGGATCGCCTCGGACATCGTCGTGCCCCACGAGAACTCGAGGACGACGTCGGAGACTCCGGCCCGGGACACCGACGAGATCCGGCGCAGGCCGCCGATCACGCCGAGCGCCTCCTCCACCGGCCGGCTGACGTCGTTCTCGACCTCCTCCGGAGCGGCGCCCGGGTACTCGGTGCGCACGGTCAGGGTCGGGTAGCTGAGCTCGGGCATCAGCGTGACCGGCAGCCGCCGATAGGAGAAGGAGCCGAACACCACCGCGGCCAGCACGACCATGAGAATCGCCACCGGGCGGGTGACGATGAAGGCGTTGCGGTTATCGGGCGCCATCGACCCCCTCCGCCGCCGGGTCGCCGTCCGGCGCGGGGTCGCCGGGGAGGCGCACCAGGGCGCCGTCCTTGAGGCCGGACTGACCGGCGACGACGACCTGCTGGCCGGCCTCGAGCCCCTCCTGCGGCTGGATCCAGTCGGTGCTCTCAAGGCCGACGCGGATCGGCACCCGTTCGACCCGGCGTTCGTCGCCGAGCCGGAACACGAAGAGCTGGTCGTTGTCGTAGACCACCGCCCGCTTGGGCACCAGCAACGCGTCCTCCTCGACCCGGGTGACCAGCTCGACCACCGCGTACATGCCTGGCCGGAGACCTCCGTCCCGGGGCACGGCCACCGTCACCTTGACCGTGCCGGTGGCCCGGTCGACGGTCGGCGCGACCCGGTCGACCGATCCTGCCAGGACGACATCCCCGGTCGCCGCCGCGCGGATCCGTGCCGGCACCCCGGGGCTCAGGCTCGGCAGCTCCTTCTCGGGCACGTAGACGCGGGCGACGATCGAGCCGAAGTCGACCACGCGGAACAGCGACTGGTTGACCGTGACATGGTCGCCGAGGTTGACCAAGCGTTCGGTGACGGTGCCGCCGATCGGCGCCCGGACCCGGGTGTAGCCGAGGTTCCGTCGGGCGTCCTCGAGGGCGATCCGGGCCTGGTCGTAGGCGGTCAGGGCATCGACCCAGAGCTGCTCGGAGACCAGGCTCTGCTCGTACAGGCTCTGCTGCCGCCGCCACTCGCGCTCGGCTTGCTCGAGCTGGATTGAGGCCTTGGCGACGGCGCTCCCCTGCTCGTCATCCTGCAGGCGCACGAGCAGCTGGCCGGGGGCGACGCGGTCGCCCTCCTCGACCAGCAGCTCGACCACCCGGCGCGGCGCCTCGGCGAAGACCAGGACGTCCCGCTCCGCCTCGAGGGTCGCGGAGAAGCGCAGGGACGCCTCGATCCGGCCGAGCTCGAGGGTGGCGACCTCGACCGGTACCGCCTCCTCGGCCCGGGCGGGCTCGTCGGCGCGGCCCTCCCGCCAGGTCCGGCCGTCGCCGTCGCGGCCGCAGCCGGCGCTGGCGAGCAGGCACAGGCAGGCGACGACAAGGGCTGCCGCCGGGGCAGGGTGTGGGGGAGGCTGGGGTCGGCCCGTCGCGGGATGCTCGCTGGCTCGCTGCATGTTGGTGGTTACCGTCCTGTCGCGGGGGGCGCCCCGCCCCTGCCTCGTGGCCCCCAGGGTGCGCAGTGGGCCGGGCGCGTCAGTCTGCGATCGTCTACGTGCGCGGTGCGCTCGGGTTTCCCGGGTGGCACGGGATCCGCCACCGCTCGCGGCCTCACGCCGGAAGCTCGTCGCCGGATGGGAACAGCGGCAGGGTCGGTTCGAGCTGGGGCAGCATCCGGTCGAGGATCCGCCCCGCCCAGCGCTCCTGGTCGCCGACCTCCAGGCGAAGGGGTCGCAGCCCCCGGGCGGAGATCATGCCGTCGAGCAGGAGGGCGATCTGCTCCTGGAACCCGGGGTCGACGGCGCGGACGCCGTCGTAGGTCGGCCGCGCCCACACCGGCACGTGGACCAGCAGGTCATAGCTCGGCAGCCAGTGGTCGAGCAGCCGCTCGAGGCCGCTGCGGCTGCCCACGGCATGGACCAGGTAGCAGTAGTTGTCGAGCACCGAGCGGTCGCAGAGCACGACCTCGTGCTGCGCACCAGCTTCGATCTCCCAGCAGATCTGGGTGTGCAGGATCCACTGCTGGGCCGGCTCGGTGGTCTGCTGGTTGATCGGCAGCGGGCAGCGGCGGGCGACCTCGCGCACGACCTCGACGTCGACGTTGCGTCGCTTCAACCGCGCCGCCAGCTCGTAGCACAACGTGGTCTTGCCGACGCCGTGCGTCCCGATCAATGCGATCTTCATTGCGGCATTCTAGCCCTCATCGGCAGTGGCGACCTGCTGACGGCCGCAGGCCGCCGGCAGAGGGCTATCGACCGGCGGGCTTGCCGGTAGGCTTGAGCGAGCCCGGCAGGTTGGCCGCCGCCTCGAGCAGGACCTCGTGCATGGTGGCGGCGTTCGGGGCGTCGAGCAGCCCGGCCAGCCGACCCTGGTTGCGCACGATCCAGGCGAGCCGCGACAGCCAGCGCAGGTGCAGGGTGTCGTTGCGCAGGGCGAGGAGGAAGAACAGGTGGGTCTTGCCCATGTCAGGGGACCCGAAGACGAGGCCGGTGCGCGACCGACCGAGGGCGATGAACTGCTTGGGGAACTTGTCGGCGGCTCGCCGCCGGGCGTGCAGGAAGGCCACGCCCTCGCGCACCGCGGTCGGCACCAGCCGCTCCCTTGCGGCCAGGGCGGCCTCGAGCCAGGCCTGGTCCTTGACCAGACCGAGGGCAGTGACGTGGGAGACCATCGAGTGGATCACGCCGCCGCGCTCGGTCACCTCGAGCTCGGGGATGATCTGGTCGATGGTGAGGATCTCGTCCATGCCGACGTCGACCACCTCGCCCGGGGCCGCGCCCGAGCTTGAGACCGACTCGGCGGCCAGGGTGTCGAGGTACTCGTCGAGCAGGGCGCGACGAAAACGCCACTGGCCGCCGATCTTCACCCCGGGGATCTTGCCCTCGTGGGCCAGGCGCACGAGGGTGCGCTCGGCGAGCTTGAGGTAATCCGCGGCTTCCTTTGCTGTGAGGTACGCTTCCATGGTCAAACCTCCTCGTTTGAGACCGATTATGGTTTCAATTGGCTGAATACTCCTTTCTTGAGACGATGTCAAGCGCCGCAGTCGGACTTGCGCCCTCTCCAGGCCTGTGCTATCTAACGCGGCGTCCGTGTGGCGTTCGTCTGGCTGGAGGTGTCGCCCACCGGCGGCGGGCGCGATGGGGGACAGGAGGAACTACGATGGACGTGCAAGCGAAAGTCAAGGAGATCATTGTGGTGCAGCTCGGCGTCGACGCCGACAAGGTGACCCCGGAGGCCTCCTTCGTCGACGATCTGGGCGCCGACTCCCTCGACGTCGTCGAGCTGGTGATGGCCTTCGAGGAGGAGTTCGGGGTCGAGATCCCCGACGAGGCGGCCGAGAAGATCGCCACCGTGCAGAACGCCGTCGACTACCTGACCAAGAACATGGCGGGCTGATGTCGCGACGGGTGGTCGTCACCGGCCTCGGCCTGGTCTCTCCGCTGGGCCTCGAAACCGCCGCCACGTGGCGCGGCGTCGTCGAGGGGCACAGCGGTGTCGGCCCGATCACCCGTTTCGACACAGCCGGTTTTGCGGTCACCATCGCCGCCGAGGTCAAGGGGTTCGAGCCCGAGGCCTTCATGGAGGCGAAGGAGGCCCGCAAGTTCGACCTGTTCGTACACTACGCCGTGGCCGCGGCCGACCTGGCGCTCGCCGGCGCTGGGCTGGTGATCGACGAGGGCAACGCCCACCGTGTCGGCGTGGTGATCGGCTCCGGGATCGGTGGTCTACCGCTGATCGAGAGGACCCACGACACCCTGCGGGACAAGGGGCCGCGCCGGGTGTCACCGTTCTTCATCCCGGGCGCGATCATCAACATGTGCTCGGGTTTGGTGAGCATCCGCACCGGCGCCAAGGGTCCGAACAGCGCCACCTGCACCGCCTGCTCGACCTCCGCCCACGCCATCGGCGACGCCGCACTCTACATCCGCCACGGCTACGCCGACGCGATCATCGCCGGCGGCGCCGAGGCGGTGATCTCGCCGATGCCGGTGGCGGGCTTCACCTCGATGAAGGCGCTGTCGACCCGCAACCACGAGCCCGAGCGGGCCTCGCGACCATGGGATCGGGACCGCGACGGCTTCGTCATGGGCGAGGGCGCCGGGATCGTCGTGCTCGAAGAGTTCGAGCACGCCCGCCGGCGCGGCGCGCCGATTCTCGCCGAGGTGCTCGGCTTCGGGATGTCGGCCGATGCCTACCACATCTCGGCGCCCTGCGACGACGGCGACGGCGCGATCCGGGTCATGCGCGCCGCCCTCGAGGACGCCCGACTGGCGCCGGAGTCGGTCGACTACATCAACGCCCACGGCACCGGGACGCCGGTCGGCGACCGCGTCGAGACCATTGCCGTGAAGCAGGTGTTCGGCGACCGTGCGCGCAAGGTCATGGTCTCCTCGACCAAGTCGATGACCGGTCACCTGCTCGGGGCCGCCGGCGGTCTCGAGTTCGGCCTGACGGTGCTGGCGCTCAAGCACGGCGTCGTGCCGCCGACCGTCAACCTGGACAACCCGGATCCCGAGAACGACCTCGACTACGTGCCGCACACCGCTCGCGAGGTTCCGATCCGCGTGGCGCTGACCAACTCCTTCGGTTTCGGCGGCACCAACGCCTGCCTGGTGGTCGGCAGGTTCGAGTGACCGTCCCGCCAGGGTCTGAGAGCACACCAACAGGGCTCAGGGCAGAGGGCTGAGGGCTCAGGCCCCCACACACCCGTAGTACAGGGGACGGGGGACAGGGGACAGGGGTCGGTCCCCCGCCCGCCCGGAAGAACCGGCAACGGGGCCTTGACAACGTGCGAGCAAGAACCGACCGTTCCTTGACCCTTGACCCTTGACCCTTGACCCTTGACCCTTGACCCTTGACCCTTGACCCTTGA
>CAZKKP010000002.1:0-1158 GCA_964553295.1 uncultured Thermoanaerobaculia bacterium
CTTCTTGTGGCCGTTGAGGACGTAGTGGTCGCCGTCCTTCAGCGCCGTCGTGCGCAGGCTGCCGGCGTCCGAGCCGGAGGGCTTCTCGGACAGGCCGAAGGCGATCAGCTGCTCACCCGTCGCGATCTTCGGCAGGTACTTCCGCTTCTGCTCCTCGCTGCCGCCGAGGACGATCGGGAAGGAGCCGAGGGCGTTGACCGCATAGGCGACGCCGACGCCGCCGCAGGCGCGGGAGAGCTGCTCGACCACCAGGCACATGTCCATCACGCCCTGGCCGTGGCCGCCGTACTCCTCGGGGATCCAGATGCCGGTCAACCGGTAATCCTTGAGCGCCTGGAGAATGTCCCAGCCGTACTCGCCGGTGCGGTCGAGCTCGGCGGCACGCGGCCGGACGAACTTCTCGGCGACCTCCCGGGCCCGGGCCTGGTAGTCGAGATTCTGCGGCGTCAACAGACCGTTCATGGCGTGGCACTCCCTTCGATGTCGGGAGTGACAGTCTACCTGCTCGCGGTGACGGTGGGAATCACTCGCCGCGGACGACCGGCCGCGATGGTATCCTCGTGGCCGGATCACTGATGCCGAACCCGGGCCGCTACCGCATCCTCGCCCCCAACGTGATCACCGCCGCCAACATCGCGAGCGGGTTCGCGGCGATGCTCCTGGCCGCCGAAGGGCGCTTCGACCTCGCGGTGCGGCTGCTCGTGCTGGCCATCGTGCTCGACATCTGCGACGGCCTCGTCGCCCGGGCCCTGGGCGCGACCTCGAAGTTCGGCCAGGAGATGGACTCCTTCTCCGACGCCCTGTCCTTCGGGGCCGCGCCGGCCTTCCTGCTCTACCAGGCCCTGCTCAAGCCGCTCGGCGTGTGGGGCATCGTCGTGGCGGTGATCTACCTGCTCTGCGGCGTGCTGCGGCTGACCCGCTTCGTCCTCACCACCGACGCCCACTCGAAGGCCCGTCGCACCGACGGCGTGCCGATCCCGGTCGCCGCCTCCTACATCATGGCCATGACCCTGATGCGCGACGAGGTCGCGCCGGTCGCGGCGGTCCTCGTCGCGCTGGCGATGTCCGTGCTCATGGTGTCCCACGTGCGCCTGCCCAACATGAAGGGCCGCAACGTCGTCACCCTGATGCTGCTCGTCGGCATCGGCAACTACATGA
>CAZKKP010000002.1:1168-1808 GCA_964553295.1 uncultured Thermoanaerobaculia bacterium
GAGCTGGGCGGCGATCGCCTGGTGGAACGTCTGGAACGCCTGCATCCTCGTCGTCGCCGCCGCCCGCGAGCGCCGCCCGCAGGAGGAGACGATCCCCTGAGGTGGTCCCGAGCCGCGTCCGACCCCCCCGAGCGACCGTCGTCTCAATCTTCTTGACACGGACCACGAACAGCGCCAGACTCGAGCTTCATCCAGCAGACGGGAAGAGGGCTTTCCCGTGTTCTTCACAGTCCGTGGTCAGAGTTCTTCACTTGCGATGCTGTCTCATCTCTTGCGCGAGAGGTAGATTCTCTTCGGTCGGAGGGCGAGCCTGCAGGCTCGCGAACTGGAGGTCTCGGTGAAGCGGTCCAGAGCTGTCCTCGTGCTGCTGTCGGTCGTCGCCATCATCGGTTCGTTCTCGATACTCGAGGCCGAGACGAGAGGTCCGATCGGCGGCTACACGTTCACCAACGTCCCGCCGGGCGCGTACGCCGAGCTGGTCGGCGACACCCCCTTCGCGATCAACGGCGGCTCAGGCACCCTCGACGACGGAATCTCCGCCGACCAGACGATCCCCTTCGCCTTCAACTTCGGCGGCACGGACTTCACCACCTACCGGGTCAACAGCAACGGCTGGCTCGGCTTCGGCTCGCCGACCGCG
>CAZKKP010000002.1:1818-5174 GCA_964553295.1 uncultured Thermoanaerobaculia bacterium
AACAACGTGATCGCTTTCTGCAGCCGCGACATGAACAACGTCGACGCGGTCTACAGCGGCGTCACCGAGGGGACGGCGCCGAACCGGATCCACAAGATCCAGGCCAAGAACTTCTACCGCTACAACGTGGCCGGCAACACCGGCAACGCCCAGATCTGGCTGCATGAGACGAGCAACGTCGTCGAACTCCACTACGGCCCCTTCGCCGTGTGGACCAACACCTCAGGCACGGCCCAGGTCGGTCTTCGAGGCGCGAGCTCCGGCACGTCGGACATGCGCTCCCTGAGCGGCGCCGGCGCCACCGCCTGGACCGACCCGACCGCTGGCACCTCGTCGTCGGCCAGCGTGACGCTGTTCGGCTCGACCGTGCCCGACAGCGGCCGGATCTACCGCTTCGAGCCCGTGCTCGCCCCGAGCCTCGGCGCCTCGACCAAGTCGGCAGCCCCCGCCGTCGCCCGCACCGGGGACACCGTCGAGTACACGATCGTCATCGCCAACAGCGGCGACGACACCGCGACAGCGGCGACCCTGAGCGACCCGATCCCCGCCGGCACGGCCTACGTGACCGGCTCCGTGACGACCGTCGGCGGGCCGCCGGACGCGACCTACGACGGCGGCGCCGACACGGTCGAGTGGGGGCCTGCCGACCTGGCGTCCGGCGCGTCCGTGACCGTCACCTTCGAGGTGACCGTCACCGAGGCGAGCGGTTTCGTGGTCGCCAACTCGGCGACGATCGACGCCGCGAACATCCCGGCCCCGGTGGTGAGGACCGCCAGCACGCCGGTCGTCGGCTGCGTGGACGACGACTTCTACTCCTGCGAAGACTCGCTGATGCCGGGCGGCCCGGCCTACTCCTGGTACGACGCCACCGGCGGCGCCCTGATCCTGGACGCGGGCGCCGCGGTGGGCGACGACCGCGAGGTCAACGTCACGCTGCCCTTCCCCTTCCTGTTCTACGGGACCGAGAGCAGCAGCATCCGGGTAGGCGACAACGGCGCGATCCTGTTCGACGCCACCGTGGGCGACGTCGGTTTCAGCAACACGGCGATGGCCACGGCGCCCGCCAGCTTCATCGCCCCATTCTGGGACGACATGGACACGGACACCGGCGGCACCTACACGGAGGTCTTCGGCACCGCGCCCGACCGGGTGTTCGTGGTCGAGTGGAACCAGCGACCGCACTTCTCCAACGTCGGCGCCGCCACGTTCCAGGTTCTCTTCCTCGAGGGCACCCAGCAGATCGCCTTCCAGTACCAGGATATGGACTTCGGCAACGCCCTCTACGACAACGGCGCCAGCGCCACGGTGGGCATCAAGGGCAGCACGATCCAGTACTCCTTCAACGCGCCGGCGCTGTCCGACGGTCTGGCCATCTGGTTCTCGCCCAAGGCGCCCGGGATCGCCCTGGGCAAGACCGTGGGCACGGACCCGTCGACCTGCGCGACGACCTCGTCGATCACCGTGCCGGCGGGGACGGAGGTGTACTACTGCTACACCGTGGAGAACACCGGCGACCTGACCCTCAACCTCCACGACCTGGTCGACGACCAGCTTGGAACCATCTTCGCGGGCTTCAGCTACGCTCTGACCCCGGGCAGCAGCGTCAACACCGTCGCCGCCGGCCTGTCCATTCCAGCGGTAATCAGCTCGGATACCACCAACACCGCCACGTGGACCGCCTACAACTCCGGCCCCACCGGTCCCGTCGACGTGGCCAGCTCCGGGGCCAGCGCCACCGTGACCGTCGAGCTCGGCGATCCCGGTATTCTCGTGAGCCCGACCAGCCTGACCAGCGACCAGCTGCCGAACACCGTGGCCCAGCAGTTGCTGACGATCTCGAACACCGGCCAGCAGGACCTCACCTGGGAGATCCTCGAGGAGCCGGCGGCCATCGCCGGGCCGGCCAGGCCGCTGGCAGTGCCGCCTTTCGACTCCGACGCCGCCGCCGGCGACGAGCTCGAAGGCGTGGAGCGGGCGCCGTCCGAGTCGCTGGCGCCGCCCGACCCGGCGGCCCGGGCCCGGGCGAAGAGGGCGCTGCTGGCCACCGGCCTGCTGCTGGTGCCCGACTCGACCAATGACCGGGTGATGGCTCTGGACCCGCTCACCGGCAACGTGATCGATCCCGACTTCGTGCCGTCCAACAGCGTGGTGGGCACGGGTGTCCACGCGATACTCAACGCTGCCGGCGATCGCATCCTGCTGTCCGACCAGACCGGCGACGTGGTGCACCAGTTCGACCTCGACGGCAACTACATCGGGGTCTTCGCTCCTGCCGGCGGCGCCAACACCGCCATCATGGACAACATCCGGGGCATTGCCCTGCGCCCCAACGGCAACCTGCTGGTGACCGTCGCCTCCGGCGCCAACGCCGATGCCGTCGCCGAGTTTGACGCCGGCGGCACCTACCTCGGCAACTTCGTCGCCAACGCCGCCGGCGGCCTCGACAGCCCGTTCGACGTCTACGGGCGCAGCGGGGACTGGCTGGTGAGCGCCATCGACAGCGATGCCGTCCACCGCTACGACCTGACCGGCGCCTTCATCGCCAACCTCACGTCGATCAACACCTTCCCCGAGCAGGTCGCCGAGGCCGCCAACGGCAACGTGCTGGTGGCCAACTTCAGTCCCTCCGCCGAGGAAGGTGTCCTCGAGTTCACCTCTGCCGGCGTCTTCGTGGGTCGCTACGACCCGGCCGGTCTCGGCGGCTACCGCGGGGTCTACGAGCTGGGCAACGGGAACATCCTCACCACCACCGGTGCAGGAGTGCATGAGATCGACCGCGGCGGCAATCTCGTGGAGACCAAGATCAGCGGGATCAGCGGCCGCTTCATCGAGTACGTCGTGCTCCAGACCACCTGCACCAACCCGGCCGACGTGCCCTGGCTGAGCGCCAGCCCCCTCACCGGCTCCGTCAGCCCGAGCGGCAGCCAGCCCGTCACCGTCACCTTCGACTCCACAGGCCTCTCGGTCGGCGTCTACGACGCCAACCTGTGCATCCTCAGCAACGATCCGGAAGAGCCGATCGTGGCCGTGCCGGTCACCCTGAGCATCCCGATTCCGGTCGAGCTGCAGAGCTTCAGCATCGAGTAGCTGACGGCGACCCCGGCGGTGAGCCCGGCTCACCGCCTCCCGAATCCACCGCCCCCGGGTCTCCCGGGGGCGGTTTCTCGTCTCGGCCCCGTCGCAGACCTGGTATGAGCGGCCGGGCACAGTGCCCCGGGCTCTCCAGCGCGTTCCCGCACCGGCCCCTTCCCCCTCACTCCTCACTCCTGACCCCTGACCCCGCCCGCGCGGGCCCCTGACCCCGCGCGGGTGGGTGGGCGTGCCCCCTGGTCCCTGACCCCCGACCCGCGCGCAGC
>CAZKKP010000002.1:5184-24781 GCA_964553295.1 uncultured Thermoanaerobaculia bacterium
TCATGGTCGGTCTCGAGGTGCACCAGCAGCTCGACACCGCCGAGAAGATGTTCTGCCGCTGCCCGGGCGGGCGCTACACGACGACCCACGACGGTTCGGTGCTGCGCCACATGCGGCCGACGCTGTCCGAGCTCGGCTCCTACGACGGCACCGCCCTGATGGAGTTCAAGACGAAGAAGAACATCGTCTACCTGCTCCACCAGGACAACGTCTGCACCTATGAGATGGACGACACGCCGCCGTTCCTGGTCAACCAGCAGGCGCTGGACATCGCCATCGAGCAGTGCCTGATGCTCGGCTGCGACATCGTCGACGAGGTCCACATCGCGCGCAAGCAGTATCTCGACGGCTCGATCCCGACCGGCTTCCAGCGCACGGCGATCGTCGGCGTCAACGGCCGACTCCCCTTCCGAGGCCGCACCCTCAGCGTCACCCAGGTGAGCGTCGAGGAGGACAGCTGCCGGGAGGTCTCGGATCGGGGTCACCTGATCGTCTGGCGCACCGACCGCCTCGGCATGCCACTGATCGAGACCGTCACCGGCCCCGACCTGCGCACCCCCGAGGAGGTCGAGGAGGCGATCCTGCTCGTCGGCCGGGTCTGCCGGTCCACCGGCCACGTGCGGGTCGGGCTCGGCGCCAGCCGACAGGACGTCAACGTTTCGGTGCGCGGCGGCCGCCGGGTCGAGATCAAGGGCGTGCCACAGGCGGGCTGGGCGCCGCGGCTGGTACACGGCGAGGCGGTGCGCCAGGTCAACCTGTTGCGGCTGGCCGACGAGCTCGCGCGCCGGGGCATCCGTCGACCCGAGGACCTCGCCGTCGAGACCGAGGACGTGACCACGCTGGTCGCCGCCTCCGACCTCGCGGTGCTCCGCGTCGACAGCTGGCAGCGCTTCGTCGAGGCCGGCGGCCAACGACCCGGGTTTGAGCTCGGCGGCGGTCCGTTCACGGTGCGCGCGGTGCGCCTGCCCGGGCTCGCCGGCGTGCTGTCGTGGCCGACCCAGCCCGAGCACACCTTCACCGACGAGCTCAAGGGGCGGGTGCGGGTGGTCGCCTGCCTCGACCAGCAGCCGATCCTGCTCTCGAGCGAGAAGTGGCCCGACTACGACGGCTCCACTCGTGAGCTGAAGCGCCTCAAGCGTCGGCTGCACTGCGGCCCCGAGGACGCCTTCGTGGTGGTGTGGGGGCCCGCCGAGGACACCCTCACCGCCGCCGAGGAGATCCGGCTGCGGCTGGTGGACGCGATCGACGGCGTGCCCAACGAGACCCGGCAGCCGTTTCCCGACGGCTCGACCGATTTCGAGCGCATTCTGCCCGGCCCGGACCGGATGTACCCCGACACCGACAGCCCGCCGCAGCGGGTGACCCGTGAGCGCGTCGACCGCCTGGCCGCCCCCCTGCCGCCACCGCCGTGGCAGCGTGAGGAGCGCTATCTGGCCGCCGGGGTGCCCACCCCGACGATCCACTACCTGATCCGCCGCGGCGGCGCCCGGCTGGTCGACCTGGTGGTCGAACGCACCGGCGCCGACCTGCGCTGGGTCGCCTTCTTCTTCGGCGAACGCCTCAAGGGCCTGCGCCGCGCCGGGGTCGAGGTCGACGTTGTCGGCGACGAGGCCTGGTGCGAGCTCTTCCGCCGCCTCGAAGAACGGCCGGCGGCCCGCGAGGCATGGAGCTCGCTCGTCGAGGCCATGGTCACCGAACCCGAGGCGCCGGACGACGCGATCTGGGGCCGACTCGGGCTGGGGCATCCGCCGGAAGACTGGCGGGACCAGGTGCGGACGGCCGCCGAGGTCAGCCGCCCCGACCATCCCGACGGCACCGCCGAGCAGTGCTTCAGGTTCCTTCTCGGACAGCTCATGCCGGGGCTCCGGGGCCGCGTCCCCGCACTCGAGGTCGCGGCCGCGGTGCGCGCTGCACAGGGCGCCGAGCCCGCAGGGAACGGAGGTTCGCGATGACCGACGCCGCCACCGACCCCCTCAAGGGCTACCGCGGCCTCGCCCGCGCGCGACTCGCCGAGTGGCGTGTCCGGGTGTGGTCCGACGTCCGTCTGGTCAACTCCGCCGGCAGCGTCTTCGAGGGCGTCATCCTGCCCCGCTCCGGCAACTTCGACGACCTGCACGTGGTGCTCAAGCTGCGCACCGGCTACAACGTCGGCGTCCACGTCGACCGGGTCGTGTCGATCGAGGAGATCGGCTACCGCGAGGCGGTTTACAAGATCCCCGAGAAGGAGTTCCCGACCCAGCCCGACCTGCCCCGGGTGACTCTGCTCGGCACCGGCGGCACCATCGCCTCGCGCCTCGACTACCGCACCGGCGCGGTCATCCCGGCCTTCACCCCGGGCGAACTCTACGGCGCCGTGCCCGAGCTCGCCGACATCTGCAACCTCACGACCCGTAAGCTGTTCGGGGTGTTCTCCGAGAACATGGCCCGCGAGCAGTACATCGCGCTCGCCGAGGCGATCGGCGAGGAGATCGCGGCCGGGGTCGACGGCATCGTCATCGGCCACGGCACCGACACCATGGGCCACACCGCGGCGATCCTGTCGTTCATGGTCCAGAGCTCGCCGGTGCCGATCGTCATGGTCGGCAGCCAGCGCTCGTCGGATCGTCCGTCCTCCGACGCGGCGCTCAACCTGATCCACGCCGTGCGCACCGCCGCCTACGGCGACGTCGCCGAGGTGCAGATCTGCATGTTCGGTCCGACCTCGGACCGCTACGGCCTGCTCCACCGCGGCACCCGCTGCCGCAAGATGCACTCGTCCTACCGCTCCACCTTCCGCACGGTCGGGGACATCCCGCTGGCCATCGTCTCCCGTGACTCCTTCAGCTACCTGCACGAGGACTACCTTCACCGCGACCCGTCGCGCCAGGTGCTGATCGACCCGGTGTACGACGAGCGCACGACGATCCTCTACTACTACCCGGGCATGCACCCCGACCTGGTCGACGCCCTCGTCGAGCGCGGCTATCACGGCATCGTGATCGCCGGCACCGGCCTCGGCCACGTCAACAAGCCACTCTACCCGGCCCTCGAACGGGCGGTGGCGGCGGGCGTCCACGTCGTCATGGCGGTGCAGACACTGTGGGGCTTCGCTCAGATGTACGTCTACGACACCGGCCGTGACCTGCTCGACCTCGGCGTGGTGCCGCTCGACAACATGCTGCCCGAGACGGCGCTGATGAAGCTCTCGTGGGTGCTCGCCCACACCCGGGACCATGACGAGGTGACCCGGATGATGCGGGCCACGGTCAACCACGAGATCACCCCCCGCGAGCCGCACAACGGCTACCTGATCCTGCAGGGCGGCCTGCCCGAGACCGAGGAGTGGATCACCGCCCACTGGAAGTGACCGGGGGCCTCGGCCCCCGGCCCGGCCTCAGCCGAACACCTGCTGGATCTTGACCTCCCGCATCGCCCGCTCGGTCGCCTCGGCGGCCGTCACCACGCTCGGGTCGGAGTCCGACCTCGCCTGCTCGAGGAGCTCGACCACCGGCCCGGTGCGCTCGAACAGGATCAGGGCGGCGATCGCATTCCGCCGCACCCTCGGGTCGATACTGTGGGCGAGCCGCCTGACGACGTCGAAGGCATCCTCGGGCGCCACCTCCCCGAGCACGATCAGCTCGCGCAGCACGAAGCTCGCCGCCTCGTTGCCGGTGGCGCTCGGCCCAGTGAGCGCCTCGCGCAACGCCGCCATCCCCTCCGGTTGATGCATCGTCACCAGGGCCCACGCGGCGGCATGCCGGGCGCCCTCCTCGCCGCTGGCGAGCGCCGCGATCAGCTGGGCCTGCGCCGGCCGGCCGATGGCGACGAGCATCCCCGCCAGGTCGTGACGGCGCAGCGGGTGCAGCTCGCCGGCGCAGCGCCGAAGCAGGGTCGCGACGAGATCCGCACCGCCGAGGCGAGCGCTGCACACCACCGCCTGTCGATAGGCGAGAGCGAACTCGAGGTCGGCGGCGCCCCGCCGGGGGTCGGCGCCCGGCGGCGCGAGCCGCTCCGGTTCGAGGACCAGGGCCTGGTAGCCGTCCATGCCGCGGGGGTCGCAGACCTCGTCGCCGGCGAGCTGTCGGCGGCTGTCGCGGCTCTGGTAGGAGGCGACCCAGGCGCCGCCGCGCATTCCCTCCAGGCGCTGGTAGTACTCGTTCTGGACGGCCTCCCACAAGACCTGACTGCGCACCGCCACGTCGTCCGCCGGCGAACGCAGGCTGACCAGGCCGAGCACCACCACCACCACCATCGCCACCGCGGCTGCGATCTTCAGGCCCAGGTTGCGGGTCACCGGGGCGACCGCCGCGGCGACCGTCTCGGCACGCTGCTCGAGCTGCCGCTGGGCGACCCGGCGGCGCACCGCGACCTCCTCCTCGCGCCGACTCTCACCCCAGCCGGCCGCCAGACGCTCGAGCTGGGCCGCGACCCGCCGCCGTTCAAGCCCACCGAAGCCGCGGCGGCCGAGGTCCGAGAGCAATACCTCGAGGTCGTTGTCGGACCACTGCGGCGACGCCCCCCCGGCCGGCGCCAGGCGGCGCAGGAAGACCTCGAGGAAGGGCCTCGCGCGGTCGTCCCAGCCGGTCACCGCCTCCAGCTCCGGCTCCCAGTCGAGGAACCACCGGCGGAGCGCCCCGTCCGCCCCGAGGGAGAGCAGCACATCGCCGTCGGCGGACAGGGCCAGGGCCTGGACGGCGCCGAGGTGAGCGTCCAGCTCGCGGATGCAGCTCCCCGATCCGACGTCCCACAGCCGCAGCCGTCCTTCCCGGTCGCCGCTCGCGAGGAATCGGGCGTCGGGCGTGGCGACGATCGCGCTGGCGCCTCCCTGGTGCCCGGCGAGGACTCGGCGGCAGCGCTCGGTCGCGAGATCCCACACCCGGACCGTGCCGTCGTCCGACGCCGACGCCGCCCAGCGGCCGTCCGCCGCCACGGCGACCGAGGTGACGACCGCCTCGTGGCCGGCGAAACGGAGGACCTCGCCGCCGGCATCGAGGCTCCAGAGCGAAGGGCGCTGATCCCAGCCCCCGGCGAGCACGAATCGCCCGTCGGCGGTGACCGCCAGGGCGTTCACCGCCTCCTGGTGGCGCCCGAGAAGCCGCTGGGGCGCAGCCTCGGTCAACCGGCGCAGCTGCAGGCTGTGATCGGTCGCCGCCACGACCGCCGCGTCCCCGGCGGGCAGCAGACCGAGCGCCTCGACGACGTCGCCGGGCGCCGAGCTGGGCTCGCCGCCGTTCGACCAGCGGCAGAGCTCGCCGGCGCGGTCGACCGACACCAGAACGCCGCCGGAGGCCGTCGCCAGGTGCCTGACGGCGGTCGACTGGCGACCGAGCAGCTGCCGCGCCTCCGGGCGACCCCCGTCCCAGCACCAGACGCCGCCGGCGCTGTCGCCGGCGAAGACATGGCGGCCGTCCACTGCGGCCGCCACCGCCGTCGGCGAGCCTCCGGGCAGGTCCAGGGGCACCAGCTCGGAGACCTCGCGCAGCCCCGCCCTGGGAAACCTCGACAGCGTCTGCCCCCAGAGCCGTAGGGCCTCCGGGTCGAGAGCATATCCGGGCACTCCCCGGGCCTCCTCGAGCCGTTTCACCGCTTCCCGCAGCTCGCCCGCGCCGGCCGCCGCCTGCGCCGCCTCGAGCGCCGAGCGATAGCGGAGGTACCGCTCCTCGAGCTCCTCGGAGGTTCGCGGTCGGGCGAGCGCCAGCGGCAGGCGGCGGGGCTCGGCGATGGTCACGGGCACGATCTCCAGCCCCCGGCCCCAGGCCACCGCCAGGTGCCGCCCACCGGGGAGAACCGCGAGGTCGACAGCGGCCTGGCCGAGACGGACCACCGCCCTCAGACCCAGGTCGCGCAGCGACCACAGCCGCAGGGTCCGGCCGCCGGCGGTTGCGACCAGCCCGGTCCCCGGGAGACCGACCGCCGCGTGCACCGGCTCACCGTGGCCGAGCAGGGTCCGCAGGGGCTCCTCTCCATCCGGTCGCCACAGGTGGACGGCGCCGTCCACGCCCCCGACGACGACGGTGTCGGCGTCCGCGAAGGCGACCGTGTGGAGTGCGCCGCCGGGGACCGCGACCCCGGCCAGGAACTCGCCCGATCCCGGGTCCCACAGCCGGAGTGTTCCGTCGGCGCCGGCCGAGACGACCCGGTCGCCGGCCGCCGACACCGCCACCGCCGCCACATTGGCGCCGTGGCCGGCCAGGACACGCAGGCACTCCCCACTTTCGACGTCCCACACCCTCACCGAGCGGTCCGATCCCCCCGAGATCACGTTCCGACCCGTGGGCGAAGCTGCGACACAGACCGGTTGCCCCGGGTGCGGACGGAGGGGGCGCAGGCGCCCACCCTCGACCGCCGACCAGATGGCGACGGCGCCTTCGCCGGTGACCAGCGCGAGGACGCCGCCGCCGGCCGGGGCTGCGACGGTGCGCCCCCGCCGCGGCGCCACCTCCAGGCGAAGACGTGCCACCACCTGGCGTGTCGAGAGGTCCACGACCAGCACCCCGGACGGCACCCGGCAGGCGAGCCGAGGCCCGGCAAGGTGGCACAGTGCGGTGACCGCCTCCGGAGTCGGGACAAAGGACCTCGGGCGCGTCACCGGGTGCCAGGCGGTCAGTGCCTCCTCCGCCGACTCGGGCAGCTCGCGCTCGCCTTCCCGGGTCCGGCGCCACAGCGCGGCGGCCTCCTGCACGCGGCCGAGGGCCGCCCAGACCACCGCCCGGGCGGCCACCGCCACGAGGTCCGCGGGCCGCTCCTCGAGGACCTCGCCGAGAAGCGCTTCCGCTCCCGTGAGCCATCGAGCGGGATCGCGCGCCCGCCGGGCGGCGGCAACCCGGGCGAGGGCCAGGTCTCGCCCGAGCTCCGCCGGCCCGCCATGGCGTCCGCGCTCGAACGCCTCGATCGCCGCCGCCGGATCGTCGAGGACCAGCTCCACCCGGCCCACCGTCGCCGCCAGGCGGTCGGCGCCCTGGTGGAGCACCAGGCCGGCGAGGCGATGCCGGAGCTCGGCGTCGGTGATCCGACCGGAGCGCCAGTCGACCAGGGCGAGATTGACCGTCGTCTCCGGGTGGTGCGGCTCGATCTCGAGCGCCTGCCGCCAGGTGCGCTCGGCCCGGCCGAGCTGGCCGAGAACGTGGAAGGAGACCCCGCGGTTGCACATCGAGTCCGCCAGCATGCGGGTCCGGCGGGGCGCGGGCCGGGGATAGGGCCGGCCCTGGTGACGTTCCCATGCCTCGAGCAGGGCGCGCCGGAGCTCGGCGAAGGACCCCGGTCGGTCCTCGGGCCGCTTCGCCAGGCAGGCCGCAATCAGGGCCGCCAGCTCCGGCTCGAGCCCGTCGACCAGCCCCTCGGCGCCCGGCGGCGCCATGGTCAGGTGGGCGGTCAGCCACCAGCGGAGCAGGTCCTGGCGATTCCGGGACCGTGCCACCTCCGGCGGGGTGAGGAACGGCCGGCGGCCGCAGAGAAGCTCGAAGAGTACGCAACCGAAGGCATAGACGTCCGAGGCCACGGTCGCCCGGGCGCCGGGCTGCCACAGCTCCGGCGCCATGTAGGGCGGAGTCCCGACCACGCCGCCCGCCTCGGTGACGGTCCGCCACGAGCCGCTCGCGGCGTCCAGCGGCCCGGCGCCCTCCGCCCGGGTGGCCGCCGGCTGCGCCGGCACGCCGTCGTCCTCCCCGGCGCCGTGCGTGCGCACCAGGCCGAAATCGGTCAGCTTGGCGATCCCGTCGGAGGTCAGCAGCACGTTCCCCGGCTTGACGTCGCGATGGACCAGGCCGTGGTGGGCGTGGCCGTCGTCATCGGTCCAGTCGAAGGTGTGGGTGTATTCCAGGGCGGCCGCCACCTGGACGGCGAGGTCGAGGCCGTCGGGCCGGGCGAGTGTGCCGATGCGATCCTCGAGGGTGCCGCCGTCGACGTGCTCGATGAACAGCCGCGGCATGCCGCCGATCTCCTGGACGTAGAAGGCGGCGCAGATGTTGGGGTGCATTCCGAGGGCGACCCATGCCTCGGCCTCGCGGACGAACCTCGCGCGACCGTTTTCGGTGGCGATGGCCGACGGGTGGGGCGTCTTGACCGCGACCATCCGACCGAGTTCGCGGTCCCAGGCGAAGAAGACCACGCCCATGCCGCCCTGGGCCTGGCCGCGCACCTCGTAGCGGCCGTCGATCACGGCGCCGACGCTCCACAGCCGCTCGGCCGTCGAGCTCGGCTGCGAGACCTCGCTCCATCGCGTCACCGAGGGCGACGGCGGCGCCGGTTCACCGGATCGGACCGCCGGCGCAGCGCCCTCCCCCGGCCGGGTCGCGAGCTCCGAGGCGACCCGCACTGCCAGCCGTTCCCGGGCCAGCCGCGCCCTCTCGTCCTCGGGCCCCAGCTCGAGCCCGCGGTCCAGCGCCGCCAGCGCCTCCCGGTCCCGGTTCAGCCGGGCCAAGCAGAGGCCGCGCTGGATCCACGGCCGGCCGTCGGCCGGGGCAAGCGCGCACCACCGTTCGAGCCCGGTCAGCGCCTCCTGCCAGCGCTCGGCGCGCAGCGCGGCGACGATGTTGCGTCTGAGCTCGGTGAGTCCGCGGTCCGTCATCTCTCCCGGACGCTCCCTGAGGACGTGGGCTCAGCATAGCGCGTATCCTGGGGACGGAGGTGGCGCACCCGATGAAGGCCCGCGAGCTGGCCAAGCTCGGTCTCACCCGCGGCCCGCTGCAGGACCTCGCCCTGACGCTTCTCGGCAGGGCGATCGCCTCCGGTCTGTCCCGCGCCGACGCACGCCGCGAGCTGCGCGCGGTCGCAGCCGACCCGGCGGCCCACCGCCGACACCCCCGGTTCGCCGAGCTCGCCCTCGCCCTCGACCCGAGGTCTCGTCCGGACGCCGACTTCGTCGAGCGACCGGCAGCGGCGCCCTGGCGGCAGTGGGGCGAGGACCTTGACGAGGCGGCCGTCCGCCAGATGGAGAACGCCTGCCGGTTGCCGGTGGCGGTGCGCGGCGCCCTGATGCCCGACGCCCACGTCGGCTACGGCCTGCCCATCGGCGGCGTGCTGGCCACCGACGGCGCGGTCATCCCCTACGCGGTCGGCGTCGACATCGCCTGCCGGATGCGGCTGTCGGTCCTCGACCTGCCGCCCGCGGCCCTCGAGGGCGAGGCGGCGAGGCTGGTCAAGACCCTGCAGGCCGAGACCCGCTTCGGGATCGGCGCCGAGTTCCGCCAGCCTCACGACCACGAGGTCATGGACGCCGACTGGACCGTGTCGCCGGTGACCTCGCGGATGAAGGACAAGGCCCGCCGCCAGCTCGGCACCTCGGGTTCCGGCAACCACTTCGTCGAGCTCGGGCTGCTCACCCTGGACGCCCCGGAGCTCGGCCTCGGCGAGGGCCGCTACGTCGCGCTGCTGTCCCACAGCGGCAGTCGCGGCACCGGCGCCCAGGTCGCCGCCCACTACTCGAAGCTGGCGAACGCCCGCCACCCCGAGCTCCCCAAGGAGCTCCGCCACCTCGCCTGGCTCGAACTCGACAGCGACCCCGGTCGGGAGTACTGGGCGGCGATGCAGCTGATGGGCCGCTACGCCGCCGCCAACCACGCCGTCATCCATCGCGAGCTGGTCCGCGCCCTCAGGGTGCGAGTCCTTGCGGAGGTCGAGAACCACCACAACTTCGCCTGGCTCGAGGAGCACGACGGCCGGCGGGTGGTCGTCCACCGCAAGGGCGCCACCCCCGCCGCGGCCGGCGTGCTGGGCGTCATCCCGGGCTCGATGGCGACCCCCGGTTACGTCGTCCGCGGCCGCGGCGCCGCCGCCGCCCTGGACTCCGCCTCGCACGGCGCCGGCCGCGTCATGTCCCGCACCCAGGCCCGGGCGACGTTCACCGCGTCGCACCTGCGCCGCGCCGTCGAGGCCCGCGGCGTCACCCTGATCTCGGCCGGCCTCGACGAGGCCCCGGGCGTGTACAAGGACATCGAGGCCGTGATGGCCGCCCAGCGCGACCTCGTCGTCGCCGTCGCCCGCTTCGACCCGAAGATCGTCAAGATGGCCCCGCCGGGCGAGAGGGCGGAGGACTGATCTCTGGCAGGCCAGTGGCAGTCCGCCTCGCTGCGCGAGTCGGAGGATATGAGCTCTGGCCTCCGTCTGAGTGCGACGGCGGCCGCAGGTCGACGGACCCGTCAGGCGGTGACCGGGGACGTCACGGAGTCACCACCATCGGCACGGTGGTCGGGTCGCCCGAGCCGTTGTCGACCACCGAGGCGTAGGACCAGACCCGCCCGCCGGGGGTCAGCACCTCGACCTCGGCGTAGCAGCTCGGGCACGAGGCCACGCCGGCGGTCTCGAAGACCCGGTTCAGCTGCGCCCAGCCGCCGGCCGGAACGGTCAGGCCGAGGGGGCTCCCGACCGCGGCGCCGGTCGGTCCCAGCAGCCGGATCCGTGTTTCACAGGCCTCCCCACCGAAGTTGACGAAGCCGATGTTGGTCCGGAAGCCCTCGGTGCCGGCGAGCTGCGACAGCAGGGCCCGCTCGCCGAAGCCGAGGGCGTCAGCCTGGGTAACCCCCGGCAGCGACTGCCCGAAGGTGCCGTCGGGGGAGTCGTTGAAGGTCCGGGCGGTGACCATCAGGGGCGCCGACGCCGAGACCTCGACCGCGCCGGAGGACGACGGCCGGCCGAACAGGTCGACGGCGACGTTGCCCCACGAGGCCATGGCGCCCGAGGCGAGGGCCACGGTACGCTCGTCCGACCCCGAGCCGTGACGGTAGCGCAGGGTCGCGGTCAGCGCGGCGCCGGAGCGGTTCACAATCGCCAGCGTCGACCGCCAGCGGGTGCTGTTGGCGCCCGCGATGTCGGCGATGCCGGCGACCAGCCACGGCCCTGCGCCGGACGACTCGGCCGCCCCGGGGAGCGTCGTCGGATCGCCGGAGGCGTTGTCGACCACCGATGCGTAGGCCCACAGCGCGGCCCCGCCGCCGCTCGCCGAGACCACCGCGTAGCAGGCGTCGCAGGCGCCGGCGCCGGCAGCCTCGAAGACCCGGTTCAGCTGCGCCCAGCCGGACTCCTCGACGTCGACCTCGAGCGCTGTGCCGAGGGCGGCGCCGCCGGATGAGAACAGGGCGATCGTGCCGGCGCCGCCGGCGCCGCCGACGTCGACGAAACCGATGTTGGTGCGGAACAGGTCGTTCGAGGCGAGCGGACCGAGCACCGCGGCGCCGCCGGCGGCCAGGCCGTCCGCCAGGGTGGCGCCGGGCAGGAACTGGCCGTAGGTGCCGGCGGGAGCCGTGTTATAGGTGCGAGCGGTGACGATCACCGGGTGATCCGACTCCACCTCGACCGAGCCCGACGACGAGCCGGTGACGCCGAACAGCTCGAGCGGCGCCCGGGGCCAGGATGCCAGGCCGGCGCCTTCGAGGGTTGCCGACCTCTCGACCTGCCCACCGCCGTGGCGGTAGACCAGGGTCAGCGCGGTGGCCTGCGCAGAGGGGTTGAGCACCGCGAGGTCGGAGCGCCAGCGGGTCCCGGCGGCGCCCGGCGCCTCGGCGATGCCGCCGACCAACGCGGTCGACGCCACCGGTCCGGCAGCCTGGCTGACCGAGAGCGAGCGGTCGGCGACCGCGATCGCACCCGATCGCGCGGTCGCGAGGGGGTTGGGCGCCACCCGGTAGGTCACCGTCCCGGGACCACTGCCGGTGGCGCCCGACAGGACCTCCAGCCAGGCGACGGTCGACGTCGCCGTCCAGACGCAGCCGGCGGCGGTCTGGACCCCGAGCACCCCCTGGCCGCCGGCCGCCGGAAACGAGGCCGCGGTCGGGCTCAGGGTCACCGTGCATCCGGTTCCAGCCTGGTCGAACACGACCTCTTGGCCAGCGACCAGCAGCGACCCCTGGCGCGGAGCGCCCTAGTCGTTGGCCAGCACGGTGTAGGCGACCATGCCCGACGTGGTGCGGGAGTCCGGCGTCACCGTGATCCACGGCACCGTCGACACGGCGGTCCACAGGCAGCCCTCGGTGGTCGTCACGGTGATCGTGCCGCCGGTGCGGTTCGGCCCCACAGCTATCGACGTTGTCGAGACGGACCAGCTGCAGCTCACCCCCGGCGGCAGCCCGAGGCTGAGCCGGCCGTGGCCGTAGTCGATGTCGGGCCCGATCGTCCCCCTGTCGATCGCCCGACCCTCGAGAAAGGCCCGCGCCTCGACGGCGGTGAGAGCGGGCGCCGCCTGGCGCACCAGGGCGAGCGCGCCACCGACGTGGGGCGAGGCCGCCGAGGTTCCGAAAAAGCGGCCGAAGGAGGCGGTGACCACCCCGTCGTAGCCGGCGATGTCCGGCTTGAGGAAGCCGCCGTCGATGGAACCTCCCGGGCCGTTGGTCGGGCCGGCGGAGCTGTAGTCGCGCACCCGGAAGCTCGAGGGCGACACCGCCGCCACCGCCATCAGGTCGGGAGAGTCGGCGGGGATCGTCAGCGAGCCCTCCTCCACCACCAGGTTGAAGTCCCACTCGGTGTCGAACAGCTCGAGGTCGTGCTCGCCGGTCACCGACGCGCGGAAGACCGCGACGCCGTATCGGCCGTCCTGGCTCACGGTGTAACTGAGCTGCTCGGTCGGCCGATGGAAGCCGCTCCCGGCCTGGGTCGAGTCGGCCCGCGCCACCTCGGTGGTCGTGCCGTCGGCCTCGACCCGGTAGAGCACCAGGGCGTAGTCGCTGGTCGGTCGATCCCAGTCGTTCCAGACCATGGCGGTGCGGATCCTGTCGCCGTTGCGCAACGTGCCGGAGAAGGTGTTGAGCTCCTGACCCGGCGCGAACTCGACGAAACCGTTGCCGTCGACGTCCACAGTACGACCCTGCCAGTGACCGCGGCGCGAGTTCCCTGCGGAGGTCGCCCAGGCCATGTCGCTGCCGGTCACCGACCCGGCGATGGTCGAGTGCAGCGAGCCGGTGCCGTCGTGCGGCCCGAGTGTGGTGAAGCCCAGGGACATGGTCGCCACCTGGACGCCGTTGGACCTGAGCCACGTGATCGCGTTCTGGATGTCGACGTTGGTCGAGACCAGCGCCAGGAAGAGGTCGGCCCCCGGGGCCATGTCGTGCACGATCTCGGCGCAGCCGGTGCCGTGGTCGCCGCTGTCGGGGTTCTGGGTGCCGCCGAAGGCCTGGAAGGTCACCCGTTCGGCGGGCGGCAGCTCGCTGCCGAGCAGCGACTGGTAGCTCTGGAAACCGGCGTCGACGACGCCGACCTTGATCCCGGCGCCGGTCAGGCCGACGGCGTGCCACAGCGTGGCGTGGCTGGCCGCCACCCCCTCGGAGGTGACGCTGCCCGCCTTGACCGCCGGCGGCTCACCTGCCGGGTCAGGGACGATCACGTAGTCGGGCCGGCGGACGATGCCGACGCCATGGTGATCGGCGAGCTCGGCGAGGGTCGAAGCGTCGACCCAGGCCTGGACCGCCCGGTGACCGAGCAGCACGTGCTCCGCGCCGCGGCCCTCGAGCCATGCCGCCAGCTCGTCCGGCGACGGGGTCTCGACCACCACCTGGACCCGCTCGTCGCGCACGCGGTAGCCGACGTCGACCAGCGACGCCATGGCCTTCTGCCCCCCGACCGCCGCGGCCAGCGGCGCCTCGAGCACGCCCCGGTCGCCACCGCTCGCGACTGCAGCGGCGAAGATCCCCAGCAGCAGTACCACGACGGTCAGGGCGCGGGGACGAACAGCGGTTGTGGACCGCCCGAGAGAGTATGTCGATGCTGTCAGGCTCATGCCTTCACTCCCCTGTCGCATGCAGCGAGCTTGTGGATGATAACCCGCCCCGTCGCCCGGCCTTTCCCGCAGGGCGATCGCAACACCGGACACCGCAGCCGTCACCGCCAGTCTTCCCGAGCCCGCGCCCGAAGAAAGAGGGGCTCAGGGCTCTGTCAAGCCCTGGTGAGAAGCTGTCAGTTTGAGTGGCGGATTGTCGGTTGGTGGAGCCGGTGAGGTGGGTCGGGGCATTGTCAGCGGCAGGGGCAGCGGCAGCGGCAGCGGCAGCGACGGGGGCAGGGGCACCGTCCCTGTCTCCTCACCCCCTCACTCCTCACTCGTCGCCTCACCCCTCACCCCTCAGGAATCAGTTGACCAGCTGGGCCTGGTGCGCCGGGCTCGCCGCGGCGGGCGGCGAGCGACGTCCGGCGCGGCCGAGCTCGAGCTCGCACCAGCCCGAGCGCAGGCGGCCGGCCAGCTCGCGGCGGACCTCGGGATCCGACGAGACGGTCAACGCCGGCGGCGGCACGAGCCGCGCCCGGAAGCGGCCGCGCCGGACCAGCTCGAAGCGCACCGGCAGCTCGCCGGGCCTCTCGAGCAGGAACTCCCGCAGGTCCTCGAGGAAGGTCTCGTTCACCATGTCGAGGTCGAGGACGATCCGCAGCGCCTCGGCCCGGCGCGACTCCACCGTCTCCAGGGCCGAGATCTCCTCTACCGACAGCTCGACGTGCTCACCCTCGCCGCGCAGCTGTGCGACGACGAGCACGGCGCGACCGTTCTCCAGCAGTCTGGCGCAGCTGTCATAGGCGTCCGGGAAGACCACCGCCCGGACCGTGGCGGTGACGTCCTCGAGCTGGAACACGGCCATCTTCCGGCCCTGGTTGGGACCCTCCTTCTTGATCGGCATCACGCGCAGGCCGCTGACCAGGCCGCCGACCGTGGCCCTCTCGGCGCCCCCGGCGAGGCGCTCGGGCAGACCCTCGAGGCGGCAGTCGGCGAAGAGCTCCAGCACCGACCGGTTGGCGTCGAGCGGATGGCCGCTGAGGAAGAAGCCGAGCACGTCGCGCTCCCACTCGAGGCGCTCGCCCTCCTCGGCGCGCTCGCCCGAGCGCAGCTCGAGCTCGAGCGCCTCCGACGGCAGCTCGTCGAACAGGAAGCCCTGACCGAGCAGCCGCTGCTCCCGCTCCCGACCGGCCATCTCCATGAGCTGGTCCAGGTGGCCGAGGAGCGCCTTGCGCGGCACGCCGAAGGCGTCGAAGCAGCCCGCCTTGACCAGACACTCCACCACCTTGGTGTTGACTGCCCGTGGCGGCAGCGAACAGAGGCAGTGGCCCACCGAGGTGAAGCCGCCCTCGCGCTGCCGCGCCTCGAGGATCGGCGCCACCGCGGCGACCCCGACCCCCTTGATCGCCGCCAGACCGTAGCGGATGCCGCCATCCTCCACCGTGAACTCGGTCTGCGACCGGTTGACGTCGGGCGGCAGGATTGCCAGCCCCATCTGGCGGCTGCGACCGAGGTACTGCGCCAGCTTGTCGGTGTTCGTCGCCTCGGAGGTCAGCATCGCGGCCATGAAGTGGGCCGAGTAGTGCGCCTTGAGGAAGGCCGTGAGGTAGGCGACATGGGCGTAGGCCACGGAGTGCGACTTGTTGAAACCGTACTTGGCGAAGGGCACGATCTGGTCCCACAGCCGCCGGACCTTGTCCTCAGGGAAGCCGGCGGCGACGCCGCCCTGGATGAAGCTCTCCCCCTCGCGGTCGATGATCTCCTGCTTCTTCTTACCCATCGCCTTGCGCAGGGTGTCGGCCTTGGCGAGGGAGAAGCCGGCGATCCGCACCGCGATGCGCATCACCTGCTCCTGGTAGACGATGATGCCGTAGGTCTCACCCAGAATCTCCTCGAGCTCGGGGAAGATGTAGGTGATCGCCTTGCGCCCGTGCTTGCGCTCGGAGTAGTCGTCGATGAAGGCCATCGGCCCTGGTCGGTAAAGGGCGTTCAGGGCGGCGATGTCGGTGAAACTCCTCGGCTGGACCTTGCGCAGCACCTCCTTCATGCCCGCCGACTCGAACTGGAAGACGCCGTCGGTGTCGCCGGCCGAGAACAGCTCGTACACCTGCGCGTCGTCGAGACTCACGGACTCGAGGTCGAGGTCCGGGTTCTCATGCCGCCGGATCGACTCCACCGCGTCGGCGATCACCGTCAGGGTGCGCAGGCCGAGGAAGTCCATCTTCAGAAGGCCGAGGGTCTCGACGTCGTCCTTGTCGAACTGGGTGCAGACCTCGCCGTGCGACGTCCGGATCAGCGGGACCAGGTTGACCAGCGGCTCGGGGGCGATCACCACCCCGGCGGCATGCACACCGCAGTGGCGGGCCAGCCCCTCGAGCCGGTTCGCGGTCTCCAGCAGCTGCCGCACGTCGTCGTCGCCGTCGGACAGCTCGCGCAGCTGGGGTGATCCGCGAAGGGCCTCCTCGAGGGTGATGTTGAGCTCCTCGGGGATCAGCTTGGCGATCCGGTCGACGTCGCCGAACGGCATCCCGAGGACCCGCCCGACATCGCGCACCGCCGACTTCGCCTTGAGGATGCTGAAGGTCGCGATCTGGCACACCGAGGGCGAGCCGTACAGCTCGCGCACATACTGGATGACCTCGTCCCGCCGCCGCTGGCAGAAGTCGATGTCGATGTCGGGCATCGAGATCCGGTCGGGGTTGAGGAACCGCTCGAAGAGAAGGTCGTACTCGAGGGGGTCGATGTCGGTGATCCCGAGGGCGAATGACACGACCGATCCCGCAGCTGAACCACGCCCTGGTCCGACGGGAATTCCTGACTCTTTCGCGTGACGAATGAAGTCCCATACAACCAAAAAATACCCGGGAAATCCCATACGTCGAATGACCGAAAGCTCGTGCTCGAGCCGAGCATAGTAGTCGGCCTCCGAATGGCGCCTCTCGACGCGCTTCATGAGACGCTCGTCGAGCCCTCCTCGAGCCGTCTCGGCGAGAAAAGTCTCCAGGGTCTCGCCGGCTGGAACCGGGTACTGCGGCAGGTGCAGGGAGTCGGTGGCGAAGAGCACGTGACAGCGCTCGGCGATCTCGGCAGTGCGCTCGCAGGCGCCAGGGGCGTCGGCGAAGAGCTCGTACATCTCGTCGCTCGACTTGACGTAGAACTCGGCGTTGTACGGATAGCGCTGGTGGAGCTCCTCGATGGTCCGGTTCTGGCCGATGCCGAGCAGCACCCGGTGTGCGAAGACGTCGTCACGGCGGTGGAAGTGGCAGTCGTTGGTCGCCACCAGGGGGATGCCGGTGGCTGACGAGAGCTCCGCCATCCCGGCGCGGACGAACTCCTCGTCGACCATGCCGTGGTTCTGGATCTCGAGGAAGAACCCGTCCCTGCCGAGAATCTCCCGGTACTCCTCGGCACAGTGCCGCGCCCCCTCGGGATCGCGCTCGAGCAGCCGCCGCGCGACCTCGCCGGAGAGGCAGGCGGACAGCCCGATCAGGCCCTCCCGGTGCTCCGCCAGCAGCTCCTTTGAGACCCGCGGCTTGTGGTAGAAGCCCTCGAGGTAGCCCTCGCTGACGAGCCGGACCAGGTTGCGATAGCCACGGTCGTTCTCGGCGAGCAAGACCAGGTGGTCGTACGGCTTCCTCCGGCCGGTCACCGGCGCCCGGTCACGGTGGTCGCCGGGGGCGACATAGACTTCGCAGCCGATCACCGGGCGCAGCCCCTCCTTCACTGCGGCACGGTGGAACTGGAAGGCCCCGAAGATGTTGCCGTGGTCGGTCAGGGCCACCGCGGGCATCTCGAGAGCCGCCACCTGGCGCGCCAGATCGGGCAGCTTGACGGTCGCGTCGAGCAGGGAGTAGTGGGAGTGCAGGTG
Organism: uncultured Thermoanaerobaculia bacterium; assembly: GCA_964553295.1. Classification (GTDB taxonomy): domain Bacteria; phylum Acidobacteriota; class Thermoanaerobaculia; order Thermoanaerobaculales; family Sulfomarinibacteraceae; genus CAZKKP01. The sequence continues at coordinate 22,716 of CAZKKP010000002.1, forward strand.
CAGGTGAACGAAGGGCCGTGTCCGGGGCGTCGCCATGTCGGCATGATAGCCCGCCCCGCCACCGACCGCGGCCACCGGGTCGGCCCCTTCCCGAGCCCGTGCTCGGGCAGCAGGGCTCAGGACAATGGGCTGCGAGCTCAGGGAAGGTGTCAAGCCCTGCAGAGAAGGCTTCGGTTGGAGCGACAGCTTCACGGTCGGTGGAGTGTCTCCGGTGGGGCTGCAAGCGTACGACGACGGCCGCAACGAAGGGCAGCGGCACGGGCCGGTGACGGTGGCGATCTTCTTGCCACGGGTGTCGGAAATCGATCGTGACAGACGACGATTTCAACACCCAAACCCGTCGAAAACATGGACGCCAATGAAAACCAAAAACACAACATCCATTTCGCTATTTGGAGTTGACAAATGCCAGATTTTGACCGACACTCTACTCATGAAACTGGAAGGCGACGTCACATCATGGAATCGGCGCAGTTTTGACGATTCTGAGAGCGCCATCAGGATCTACCGGAGACATGCCGCGCGAGCAATTGCCGACGAAAGATGGAGCGCCGCCGAGATCTTTCTCGACCGCATTCTCGAGGTCGACCCCTACCACACCGAGGCGTGGTTGATGAAGGGCCTCCTGCGGCACCACTGCCGCAAGGACGACGAGACGGCGGTGCAGTGCCTGCGCAAGGTGATCACCCTGTGCGGGCACGACGCCAGCCACCCCCACGCCAGCCGCGCCCGACACACCCTCGGCCGCGTCCTCGCCGCCTGGGGCTGAGCACTTCTCAGTACACCGACCTCCATTTGCGGCGCCCACCGCCTTCGCCGTCGCTGCCCATGACCCTGTCCCTGAGCCCAGAAGTCGTCTGCTTCGGCTGCATGCGAAGGTCCTGGCAGGCTGTCCCTCACCCCTCCCGCAGGATCCTGCGCAGCACGGTCTGGAGGATGCCGCCGTTACGGAGGTACTCGAGCTCGACTGGGGTGTCGACCCTGGCGGCGACCACGAAACGTCGCTCGCCGGTGTCATCCCGGGCGACCACCTCGAGCTTGCCGCCGGGCGCGAGGTCGTCGGGGATCTCCATGGACAGGGTCTCGCGGCCGCTCAATCCGAGCGACTCGGCGCTCTCACCGTCGCCGAGCTGGAGGGGCAGGACGCCCATGCCGATCAGATTTGACCGGTGAATTCTCTCGTAGCTCCGCGCGATCACCGCCCGGACGCCGAGCAGGAGTGTGCCCTTGGCCGCCCAGTCGCGAGAAGAGCCGGTGCCGTACTCGGCACCGGCGATGACGAGCAGGGGCGTACCGTCGTCGGCGTAGCGCATGGCGGCGTCATAGATCGACATCCTCTCGCCGGAGGGCAGGTACTCGGTGACGCCACCCTCGGCGCCCGGAACCAGCCGGTTCCGCAGCCGGATGTTGCCGAAGGTGCCGCGCACCATGACCTCGTGGTTGCCGCGTCGCGAGCCGTAGCTGTTGAAGTCGCCAGGCTCGACGCCGTGCTCCCGGAGGTAGCGAGCGGCCGGTGAGTCGGGGGGTATCGCACCGGCCGGCGAGATGTGGTCGGTGGTGACCGAGTCGCCGAGAAGGGCGAGCACCCGGGCCGAGCGAATCGACTCCAGCGGTCGGGGTTCGATCTCGAGGTCGACGAAGAACGGCGGCCGCCGAATGTAGGTCGAGCGCTCCTGCCAGTCGTAGGTCTCGCCGCCGCTGACCACCACCTCCTGCCACTCCTCGGCGCCGGTGAAGACGTCGGCGTAGACCTCACGGAACTGATCGGCGCCGACCGCCGACCCCACGACCTCGCGGATCTCCCGCTGGCTCGGCCAGATCTCCGACAGGAACACCGGTCGTCCCGTGTCGTCGAGGCCGATGGGATCCGAGGTCAGGTCGACGTCGACGGTGCCGGTCAGCGCGTAGGCGACGACGAGGGGCGGGCTGGCCAGGTAGTTGGCGCGAGTGTCGGGATTGATGCGGCCCTCGAAGTTGCGGTTGCCGGACAGGACCGCGGCCACCACCAGGTCGTGCTCGCGGATCGCTCTGCTGATGGCTTCGGGCAGCGGGCCCGAGTTGCCGAT
>CAZKKP010000002.1:24791-25771 GCA_964553295.1 uncultured Thermoanaerobaculia bacterium
GAGCCGCTCGAGCGCGGCGTCGAGGCCGGAGCGCCGGAGATACTCGGTAACCACGCGGCTGCCCGGCGCCAGGCTCGTCTTGACCCACGGTTTGACCGACAGGCCCCTGGCGACGGCCTTCTGAGCGAGCAGGCCGGCGCCGATCATCACCGACGGGTTCGACGTGTTGGTGCAGCTCGTGACCGCTGCGATCACCACCGCTCCGTGGCGGAGCGTGAACCGCGCGCCGTCACTCGCGACCTCGACGCCGTCGCTCCCCGGTCCGGCGGTCGCGGCCACCGCTGCACCGGCCGGATCGGGCACCGGACCGCCCTCGGAGGTGAGCATCTCGGGCGTCGAGTCATGAGTCGCCGAGGTCCTGCTGAAAGTCACCGCCAGGTCCTGACGCCACCGGGTCTTCATGGCGGACAGGTCGATGCGGTCCTGGGGGCGCTTGGGGCCGGCGACGGAGGGCGTCACAGTGCCCAGGTCGAGCTCCAGCAGCCGGCTGAAGACGGGCGCGCTGGCACTCTCGCGCCACAGCCCCTGGGCCTTGCAGTAACGCTCGACCAGGTCGACCAAGGAGGCCTCGCGACCGGTGATCCTGAGGTAGTCGAGGGTCACGTCGTCCACCGGGAAGAAGCCCATCGTCGCACCGTACTCGGGCGCCATGTTGGCGATGGTGGCGCGATCGGGCAGGCTCAGGTGATCGAGACCGGGGCCGAAGAACTCGACGAACTGACCCACCACCCCGGCTCGGCGGAGAATCTGGGTCACGGTGAGCACCAGGTCGGTGGCCGTCGCGCCCTCGGGAAGCTCGCCGAGGAGCCTGAAGCCCACCACCCGGGGCGACAGCATGTAAATCGGCTGGCCGAGCATCACCGCCTCGGCCTCGATACCCCCGACCCCCCAGCCGACCACGCCGATCCCGTTCACCATGGTGGTGTGGGAGTCGGTTCCCACCAGCGAGTCGGGATAGGCGAAGCCGTCACGCAGCATGA
>CAZKKP010000002.1:25781-29264 GCA_964553295.1 uncultured Thermoanaerobaculia bacterium
CGATGCCGGTGGCGGGGGGCACCACCGAGAAGCTCCGGAAGGCCCGCTGGCCCCACTTGAGGAACTCGTAGCGCTCGCGATTGCGGTCGAACTCCAACCTCGCGTTGCGGCGCAGGGCCTCCGGCCGGCCGAAGGAGTCGACCTGCACCGAGTGGTCGATTACCAGGTCGCAGGGCACCAACGGATTGATCTTCTGGGGGTCACCACCGAGCCGGAAGCAGGCGTCGCGAAGCGCAGCGAGGTCGACCACCGCCGGCACCCCGGTGAAGTCCTGGAGGACAACCCGGCCGGGCAGAAACGGGATCTCGGCCGGCGCCGGTTCGGTTGGCTCCCAGCTCGCGAGTCGTGCAACGTCGGAGGCCCCCACGGTGAAGCCATCCTGATTTCGCAGGGCGGACTCGAGCAGGACCTTGATCGAGAACGGCAGACGCGACGGGTCGCCGAGGCCGGCCGCGTCCACCGCCTCGAGCGAGCTGAAGGTGACCGGGCCGTGCGCCGTCTCGAGGGTCCGGGTGGCATCCAGGGCTTCGCGATCAGTCATGAGACCTCCTCCGATGATCCATGGAAGGTGTAGTGCCACATGGGTGCGCCGCATTCCTGGATCGGAGGATGGTACGGGCTCTGGGGAAGGACATCCAACGCCGGTTCTGATCGGAGCCGGCGCCCGCCTGATCCCTCAGCCCGCAGCCCTGATCCCTCAGCCCTCGGCCCTGCCCCCGGGCTCTCTGCCGCTCCCGCGTCGGGAGTTCTGCCACCGTGCCGTCAATCCCCCGCTCGAGCTCACTCAAGAGACTCTTGGGAGACCACTTCGCACGACGTCACAGGCTCCGCGCCGCCCCTCTGTGCCTCCGTGCCTCCGTGGTTCAGCTTCCTGCGGACAGAGCGGGGCTCCGGCTCACACGGTGCGGTCGACGAGGAGCTGCGCCGCGCGGGCGAGGATCTCCCGCTCGGGTCCTTCGGGCAGCTCGGCGATCCGCCGCGATGCGCGCTCGCCGTAGGACCGGGCGCGCTGGCGGGTGCTCTCCAGGGCGCCGACCTCGCGGAGCCGATCCAGGACCTCTTCCTCGGCGATCTCGTCGAATCGACCGCTCGAGGCGACCGCCGCCAGGCGACGTCGCAGCCCGGGATCGCCCTGCCGCTCGAGCAGCAGGATGATCGGCAGCGTCGCCCGACCCTCTCGGAGGTCGGCCATGACCGGCTTGCCGAGCCGACGGCGATCCGAGGTGAAGTCCAGGAGGTCGTCGACCAGCTGGAAGCAGATGCCGAGATCGCGGCCGAAGCTCGACAGGGTCTCATCGTGGCGCCCCGTCGCCGGAGCGTAGAGCGCCGGCAGCGAGCACGCCGCGGCGAACAGCTCGGCGGTCTTCCGACGAGAAATCTCCATGTACTGGTCATCTGTGACGTCGAGGGCGCCGCGCACCGAGTCGGCCAGGATCTCCCCCTCGGTCATCTGCAGGGTCGCCGACACCAGCCGACGCATGACCTCCACGTCCCCGACCTCGAGGCACAGGTCCATGGTCCGGCTGTACAACCAGTCGCCGACCAGCACGGCCGCCTGGTTGCCCCAGCGGTTGTTGGCGCTCGGGCGGCCGCGTCGCAGATCGGCGCCGTCGATGATGTCGTCGTGCAGCAGGGTCGCGGTGTGGATCAGCTCGACCACCGCGCCGTAGCGCACGTCGCGATCGCCGTCAGCGCCGAGCATGCGGCTGACCAGCAGCACCAGCGCCGGCCGCAGTCGCTTGCCGCCGCTCTCGAGAACGTAGCCGGCGACGCGGCGCACCATCTCGGGGGCCGCCGCCATCTCCCGGTCGAGGAAGCGCTCGACCTCCCCGAGTCGCCCCGAGACCGGAGCGAACAGGTCGCGCGCCTGCTGCGCCTGGCGGAGTGTCGACAGCGTCGCCATCGTCCGCAGAGCTTAACGTCTCGACGACCTCGTGTCATCCAGGAGACGAGGCGGCCCCGGCATCCTGCACACATTCGAGGTCGGATGGCGGCGCCGGCAGCCAGGCGCCTCCAGAAGGCCCGGCGACCGGCCGCCAGTCGTCGAACACGAGGCGGTTGGTGGCGCCCTGAGGATCCTCGACGACGACCTCCCTCGGGAGCCCGCCGGGGCCCGCCCGAACGATCACCCGACTGATCCCGCCGGCATCCCGCGGCACCAGCACGACCCCGTCGTCACCGGCCGCGAGCACCGTGAACTGCTCGACCGCCGCACGCGGGTCGAGAACCGCGGCGAGGGGCACCCTGGACCACTCCTCGTCGCTCAGGGTGTGGTCGTCGCAGCTCGGCACCTCGAGGTCGAGAAGGCGGACCTTGCGGCCGTCGAGGCCGAGCCGGCGTACCGGCGGCGAGCCGGTGTCGAACAGCGCGCGGTCGGGCCAGGCGATCCAGACCATGCCCTCGGTCTCTTCGCCGAGGTCCATGCCGGCGGGAAGGTACTCCTGGTGGTAGCTGCTGGTCCAGGCCGAGTGCTCGCGGATGGCCGACCCGAGCCGCTCCAGGCGCCGCAGCCCGTCGTCGGACCAGCCGGCCGCCGCACCCGTCGTCAGCAGCGCGACCACGGTCGCCAACCGTCCTCTCATGGCAGCTTCCCCTGTCCCTGCCCGTCAGCCCTCGATGGCCACGGTGTGCAGCGCGAGCGCGATGACGAACACCCGCTCGTTGTTGGTCTCGGCCGCCGTCGGATAGAGGAAGAACCCGCTGTTCTCCACCGAGTAGCCCTCGACCCGACCGCGGATGATCTCGCCGTCGAAGAACTCGACCCGTGCCAACGCCATGCCACGGCTCGGATCGTCGTGGACGCCGCTCTCCATCTCCACCGTTCGGCGCTTCGGGTCCTTCAGGAAGAACACAGCCTTGAGGCCGGCCAACGACACGGTATCGACCTGGCCCTCATCGTCGCGGACGCGGATCTCGGTGTCGCGTGGCGAGAAGTCTCCGGCCACCGTGCAGTGCGCCGTCTGTCCGTCGCGGTAGCGCAGCACGATTCGGACCGGGCTCGATTCCTCCATGGCCGCCTCCGCAGACCTCACCATCTTCCTGAGGACAACTCATGGTAGCACGAAGCTTGCGGGCTCAGTGGCGGAAATGGCGGCGACCGGTCAGGACCATCGCGACCCCCAACCGGTCGCAGGCCGCGATCACCTCGGGGTCGCGGATCGAGCCGCCCGGCTGGATCACCGCCCGAACACCGGCCTCGTGCAGGGCCTCGACCCCGTCGGGGAACGGGAAGAAGGCGTCCGAGGCCGCGACGCTGCCGCCGAGCTCGTGACCGATCTCGCGGGCCTTCGCGACGGCGATCCTGGCGGCGTCGACGCGGCTCATCTGGCCGGCGCCGATTCCGAGCAGCCGGTCGGCGGCGCCGACGACGATCGCGTTCGAGCCCACGTGCTTGACCACCCGCCAGGCGAGCTCCAGGGCGCGCTGCTCGGCCTCGTCCGGCGCCCGGACGGTGGCCACCTGGCGAGCCTCCCCCTGCCAGCC
>CAZKKP010000003.1:0-4778 GCA_964553295.1 uncultured Thermoanaerobaculia bacterium
GGCGCTCGCCGCCCGACAGCACCTCGACCGGGGTCTCCGGCGGTGGGCAGCGCAGCGCGTCCATGGCCATCTCGAGGCGCGAGTCCAGCTCCCAGGCGTCGAGGGCGTCGATCCGGTCCTGGAGCTCGCCCTGTCGATCGAGCAGCCTGGCCATCTCGTCATCCTCGAGGGGCTCGGCGAAACGTTCGGAGATCTGCTCGAACTCCTCGAGCAGGGCGACGGTCTCGGCGGCGCCCTGGCGGACGACGTCGCGAACCGTCAGGCCCGGATCGAGCCGGGGCTCCTGCTCGAGGTGACCGACGGTGTAGCCGGGCGACCGCACGATCTCCCCCCGGTAGTCCTCGTCGACCCCGGCCATGATCCTGAGCAGCGTGCTCTTGCCGGACCCGTTCAGGCCGAGGACGCCGATCTTGGCGCCGAGGAAGAAGCCGAGCGAGATGTCCTTGAGGACCTGCCGCTTGGTGTAGAACTTGCTGACCCGGACCATGGAGAAGATCACCTTCTCCGTCTCGAGGTTGGCCATGGCTGTGCTCCCGTGTGAAAGCCTGAAGCTGTCAGCTGTCAGCTGTCAGCTGTCGGCCCCGGAACGGTACGTGGCCGGGTGCTGCTTGGCAAGGGGCGCGGCCCAGTCACGGTGACCAGGTCGACGCCCCGGGGCGGCGGATCCGGGCTCTCCACGAGGTCGCGCAGCAGCTCGTCGTGGCCGACTGGGGCGCCGGCGCCCCGGCGGCACGCGCCGCAGGCCCGGGCCCGTCCGCGCTCCTTGCCGAGGTAGAGCAGCCGGTCGGCGGCGTCGACAAGGGCCGCCCAGCTTCCTGGCTCCAGGGGGTCCCCGGCGGCGAGGGGGTACTGGACGAACCCGGCCGTGGCGGTGACCTGCAGCTCGCCCCCGGTGGGCAGCTCGACCCGGGTAGTGGCGATGCAGACCAGGAGCTTCGAGGCCAGCGCCTCGACCCCGGCACGGTCCAGGGAGCGCGCGAGCACGAGGATCTCCTCGCCGCCCCAGCGCACCACCAGGTCGACCTCGCGCAACACCGACCGGAGCGAGGCGGCGGTGGCGCGCAGCACCGCGTCGCCGGTCTCGTGGCCCCAGCGGTCGTTGACCGCCTTGAAGTGGTCCAGGTCGAGCAGGAAGACGGCGCAGCCGTGGTAGTCGGGGGCGACCAGGGCGCCGCTCCGTCCGATCTCCCGGCGCAGCACGGCCAGCTCCAGGGGCAGCTGCTCCTCGACTGCGCGACGGTTTGCCAGCCCGGTCAGGGGATCGGTGCGGCTGAGCTCCGCGAGACGCCGGTTCTGGTCGCGGATCCGGCGGTTGGCGGCCGCCAGCTCGCCGGTCCGCTGACGGACCTCCCGCTCCAGCCGCCGTCGTCGTCGCCGCTCAGCGGCGCTGCGGGCGGCGAAGACCGCGGCCACGGCTGCGACCAGCAATCCGATCGACGCGGCCCGGAAGGCGGTTGCCTGGTACCACGATGGGCGCACCCGCAGCGGTACCGTCAGCGGTGCCGACCAACGGCCGTCGGCCACCGCCGCCTCGAGGTGGAAGCGGTAGCTGCCCGGGGGCAGCCGTCGGTAGGTCACTGAGTGCTCGTCAGTTGGCCGTCCTGGACCGTGCTCGTAGCCCTCCAGCCAGAAGCGGAAGCGCACCCTCTCGGGGCTGGAGAAGACCGGAGCGGCGAGCTCGAGGCGGAGGTCCGAAGGGTTCGGACCGATCACCAGAGGGGAGGGTGCAGGGAGGTCGGGAGCGTACAGCGGCAGGGTGCCGGAGACGGGCTCGCCGCCGACGAGCACCCGCTCCACGGCCACGGCAGGCGGTCTGGGCTCGCGGTGGAGCAGCAGCGGGTCCACCCGGGTCACTCCCTCCGCGAGCCCGGCCCAGAGCCGGCCCCGGCGATCGAGCAGGGCGGCGTTGGTGGAGGCCTCGCTGCCGACCAGCCCGTCGACCGCAGAGAGGGTCCTCAGCACGCGTCCGTCGGGTCCGACCTGAGCCAGACCCCGGGTGGTGCCGGCCCACATCCCGCCGTCGGCCCCCTCGACGACGAACAGCACATTGCGGCTCGGCAGCCCCTCGGTGATGACCAGGTCGTCGTCGGCGTCGTGCCCCCGGTGGCGCCAGAGCCCGCCGTCGGTCCCCGCCCAGGGTTGGTCCCGCGAGTCCACGGTCACACACCACACCCGCGAGTGAGGCAGGCCCCGGTCAGGCCCGAAGGTCTCGAAGGTCTCGCCGTCGAAGCGCACCACGCCGGCGCCGTGGGTCGCGATCCACAGCCGGCCTCGCCGGTCGAAGGCGAGGCCCCGGAGGTTGCCGTCGGGAAGACCGTCTGCGAGTGTCCAGGAGCGGATGTGCTCACCCTGGAGCCTGGCCAGACCTCCGCGAGTCGCTGCCCACACGGCGCCCGAAGGATCGACGGCGAGGGCGCGAACGTAATCGTCCGGCAGGCCGTGCCGGGTGGTCAGGTGGCGGAGGCCGCCCCTCGGGTCGCGGCGCACCACGCCGCTTCCGGTCGCCACCCAGAGGGTGCCGGAAGGGTCCTGGGCAAGGGCGATGGTGCGCCCCGGGGGCAGCTCGCGTCCCGGCAGCAGATGCTCGGCGATCCGGTCGCCGCACCAGCGTAGGGCGCCGACGTCCTCGGTTGCCATCCAGACACAGCCATCGCGATCCTCCAGGAAGCCCCAGACCTGGGTGGCGGGAAAGCCCGAGGAACGGTTGAAGACGACGAAGCCCTCGGGGTCGAGAACGTACAGCCCGCCGCTCCAGGGACTCGCCCAGACCGAGCCGTCCCGGTCCTCGGCCAGGGTTCGGATCTCCAGCCCGGGCTCGGTCGCGACGAGTGGCTGCTGGACCGTGCCGCCGTCGGGACTCACGCGCCAGAGCCCGTTCCCGCTGCCGACCCAGACGCCGCCGTTGCGGGCCGGCAGCAGGGCGTGGATCGCGGCCAGGGCGTCGGCCTGGCGCTCGATCGTGCCACTCCGCTCGATCCGCAGCAGGCCTCCTCGATCGGTGCCCAGCCAGATCTCGTCGAGGTCGAGCGCGGTGGCTTGCACCTGCTCGCCGAACAGAAGCGCCTGCTGGAGGGAGGCGGCTACGGTCACGGTCCGTCGCCCGTCGCTGCGCAGCGGTCGCACCGACAGGACCAGTGGCCAGGTCCAGGGATCGTCCGCCGCGACCTCTCCAGGCGCGGCGGCGATGGCGCGCACCGGGCCGTCGTCCAGCCGCTCGGCGCGGTGTGGGGACCACAGCCACAGGCCGTCGCCGGCGCCCACGAGGAGCTCCTCCCCGGGCAGCCGGGCGAGCCCCGAGATCGCGCCCTGCCACGGTCCCCTGAAGCAGACGAACCCTTCTCCGGTCCACTCGGCGAGGGCGCCGGAGTCCGTGCCGAGGAACATCCGGCCCCGGTCGGCAGGGGCCAGAGCCGTGATCACGTCGTCGGGCAGGCCGTCGTCGGTGGTCATGGTCACGAACCGACGGCCGTCGCCTCGCGAGACTCCCCCCTGGGTCGCGACCCAGAGGTAGCCGTGGCTGTCGTGGGCGATCGCCGTCACCTGGGACTGGGCGAGCCCGTCGCGGACACCCAGGTACCGGGTCGGTATCCACTGCCCGGCCACCGGCGACGCGAGGGTGGCGCAGCCGATGGCGACGAGGGCGGCGACCTGCAGGGCAGGGTTGGACGGACGGCGTCCGGACGACAGGCGCCGCGGCTCCCCGCACGCCCGCGGTCCGTGCCGCGATGGTGCGGATCGGGTGAAGAGGGTGAGCTCCACCTTCGGCGCTCAGGGGAGGGTGCCGTGATAGCCCTTGCGGGTCACGGCCCGGTAGCCCTCGACCCGGATCTCGAGGGAGCGCCAGCGTCGCTCGCCGACCCCCGAGGTGGCGAAGGTGACGATGAAGCGCGAGGACAGCTCGTCGAGCAGTGTGCGCGCCACGCCCGGCATGTCCTCGAGCCGCGGAATGCGGCGGTAGCGGCCGCCGCTGGACTCGGCGATCATCGACAGCACCGCCTCGTAGGACGGCCCGGTCTGCAGGGCCGGACGGGGCGGCGGCTCGACTCCGAGGACGTAGATCGGCGTCTGCAGACGCTCCGCGATCGCTCGCGCCTCGTCGGCGCTCAGCCGCGAGGCGTTGTCCGCACCGTCGGTGAGCATGATCGCGGCCCGGCGGGGGTGGTCGGCGCGCTCCATGACGTCGGGCACCCGCAGCACCATGTCATACAGCGCCGTGGTGCTCCACGGCTTGAGGGTCTCCAGCACCCTCGGCAGCAGGTACCAGCCCATGCCGAAGGGGAATCGCTCGAGCACCCGGTCGTCGCCGAAGGTCCACAGCGCGAGCTGATCCTCGGGTCGGCGCTCGGCGAGGAATGCGCCGACCAGCTGCTGGCAGGCGCGCATCTTGCGGCCCGCCATGGAGCCCGAGGTGTCGAGGACGAAGCCCAGGGACAGCGGCAGGTCAGCCTCTCGGTGGAAATCGCGGATCGGCACCCTCAGGCCGTCGACGTAGAGCGAGAACCGCGATTGGGGCACGTCGGACACGACTCGACCCGACGTGGTGTAGACCGTCACCGGGGCCACCACCGCCTGCACCTCGACCTCGCCGCGGTACTGCGCCATGGCCGCCGCCGCGACGAGCGTCAGCCCGGCGACGACGGCCAGCGCTCCCGGTCGCCGCGGTGTCACTGCACCTCGCCGTCGCGATCGCCGAGGTGGGCGTCGAGGTTGGTCGGTCGGACCAGGGCGTCCTTCACTGCCCGCCCGGTGGCCGCATGGTAGCGGTCGGCGTACCCGGG
>CAZKKP010000003.1:4788-5201 GCA_964553295.1 uncultured Thermoanaerobaculia bacterium
CGGGCACCAACGGGCCCGACTCGTCGAGGTCGAGCCGCACGATGCGGTGCGACGGGACGAGAAAGGTCGACGGGCCGAGGGTCCGGTCGATGCCGCCCGCCTCCTGCCGCAGCCAGTCCTCGACCGAGTCGAGGTCCATGCCCCGCACCACGGCGCCGACGGCGTCGAGCCGCAGCAGCAGGCCCCACATCTTCTCCTTCGGAGCCGCGCAGTGCAGGATCACGATCGAGCCGGGGGCGAGGTCTTCCATGACGCTGAGTGTACCGTGTCGCCTTTCGCCGGGCCGTCAGCGGTCCGCTGAGGTCACCTGTGATCGCTTGCCGGCGGCTGCGACAGCTCGAGGAGCACGCCGGCGGTCGACTTCGGGTGGACGAAGCAGATCCGGCAGCCGTGGGCGCCGGGCTGCGGCTCGT
>CAZKKP010000003.1:5211-26085 GCA_964553295.1 uncultured Thermoanaerobaculia bacterium
GCAGCCGGTAGCCGGCGGCGGCGAGCCGGTCCATCGCGGCGCGGATGTCGTCGACCCGGACGGCCAGGTGGTGCAGGCCGGGGCCGCGTTTCTCCAGGTGCTTGGCGATCGGCGACCCGGGACCGGTCGGCTCGAGGAGCTCGATCCGGGTGTCGCCGACCGGCAGGAAGGCGACCCTCACGCCCTGCTCCGGCACCTCCTCGGTGCCCTCGAGCACGAGGCCGAGGGCCTCGTAGAATTTTGTCCCCTCCTCGAGGGAGGTCACCGCGATGCCGACGTGGTCGAGCTTCATGCCGCTCATCTCTCCGCCTCCGGAGGGTGAGATTACACCAGGTCGGGTCGGCGAGGTGGCCGGCCGGGTCGGCGGCGGCCGGGAACGCTCGCGCTCGCCCGGATGTTGTGCCGGGCGCAGTCCGTGGTAACCGGTCGTCGCAGCCCGGCGAACCGTGGGCAGGGAGGTGCGCCGTGCGACACGCGTTCTGGGTCCTCACGACGACCTTGCTGGCGGTGGTCGCTGCGATCAACCTGCCGAGTGGGGCTTCAGCCGCCGCCGGCCGCGTCCAGGAGGCGTCCATGGGTTCACAGCACACCGAGATCGCCGTCGTCGCCGGCGGTTGCTTCTGGGGCGTCGAGCATCTGCTTCGCGAGCTCGAGGGGGTCGTCGACACCGAGGTCGGCTACGCCGGCGGCTCGACCGCCAACCCAACTTATCGCGAGGTGTGCACCGGCCGCACCGGTCACGCCGAAGCGGTGCGGGTGGCGTTCGACCCCTCGGCGGTCGCCTACGCCGACGTCCTGCGTCACTTCTTCCGGCTGCACGACCCGACCACCGTCAACCGGCAGCACAACGACGTCGGCACCCAGTACCGGTCGGCGATCTTCGTCGAGAACGAGGAGCAGCGCCGGATCGCCGAGCAGGTCATGGCCGAGGAGGACCGCTCGGGCCGCTGGCAGCGCCCGGTGGTGACTGAGATCGCCGATGGTGTGAGGTTCTGGCCCGCTGAGGCCGAGCACCAGGACTACCTGGTCAAGAACCCGGGCGGCTACAACTGCCACTTCCTGCGGGAGTAGGCGAGCTCGCGGCCGCTCCGCGGCAGGCAGAGGCGCGGTGAACGCCGACGGCGCAGGGCAGCTTCCGCCTTCGGGTCGGCGTGCACGGCGCCGCCGCGCCGTCGAGACGGGCAGGCGACTCTCGGCTGGGCCATGCTGTCCCACTCCGGGCTGACCACCTAAAGCACTGCGGGGTCTCATCCTTGGAGGGAGGGCAGCGACACCGGGGCTCCGGGTGGGACAGAAAGTCCCGGACGCTGCTGGCCGAGCGGCGCGACGGCGCCTGACGGTCACGCTTGTGAAATCTGGAACTTAGCTTCCGGGAAGGGGTTCTCCCCAGCGTCGGCACGTTACTTGCGAGGCGGTCGGTCGCGATGACGAACGGCGTGCCTCCCGTCGAGCCAGGCGAGTCGATCCGGGTCGTCGTGCTGTCGGCCGATCGGGTCTTCGCCGACTCGCTTGCCGCGATCCTTGCCGGCGAAGGGCTGCGGGCCCTGCGTCTCGAGCCGGCGGCTGCGGCAGCCTCCGGCCCGACCGAGGTCGACGTGGTGGTCCTCGAGAGCCCGGGCCCCGGCGACCCCCTGTGGGGGGCCGCCGAGGCTCTTCGGAAGCACGATCCGCTGGTCGAGCTGGTGGTGGTGACCTCCGATCCCGACGTCCGCGACGCGGTCGAGACCGTGCGCTCGGGGGCCTTCACGGTGCTCGAGTACCCGGTCTCGGGGCAGGAGCTCGCCGGTGCGGTGCTCGCCGCGGGCCGGCGAAAGCTGCGGGCTGCCCGCCGCATCGACCAGATCGACCACGAGAGCTACGACGACGAGGCCCGGGTTCAGCCCGCCTCCTCGCGGGAAGGGAGAGCCGGATGAGCCGATCGGCGCTCGGGGCGTGCTTCGTCGTGATCGTGCTGGCGGCCGGGCTTGCACGGGCCCAGGAGGCCGAGCCGGTCCCGGCGCCAACCCCCAGGCCAGCGGCGGGAGGTCTCGCCTATCGGTCCGCCGACGGGGCCACGGTGGTCGAGGCCAAGGCCAGCCTCCAGCTCGACCTCCGGGAGCACGGCGCCGACTCGGTCGCGCCGGGCGGCTTCGACATCCGCCGCGCCCGGCTCGAGATGCGCGGCCAGGCCGCGCCCTGGATGAGGTTCAGGATTCAGGCGGCCTTCGAGAACGAGCCGTACATCCGCAACGCCTGGTTCGACCTCGAACGCTCCGCGGCGCTGCACCTGCGCATCGGCCAGATGAAGGTGCCTTTCTCCACCTCGTGGCTCACCGAGGACAACCAGGTGAACTTCACCGAGCGGGCGACCGCGGCGCCGCTCTACCCCTTCTTCGACCGGGGTGTGCTGCTCTGGGGGGACCTCGCCGGGCGCAGACTGTGGTGGTCCGCGGGCGCCTTCACCGGCGCCGGCGTCGACGTCGACGCCCCCAGCGGCGACGTCGACGACCACCAGGATATCGCGGGGCGCGTGGTATGGAGCCCGCTCGGACGGCAGGGCGACCGCGGGCTGCACCTGGCCGCTCAGGCGACCACCGGGCGCCAGTCGGTGCCGACCAGACGCTTCGAGCTGCGCGGCCTCACCGCCGCCAACCAGGACTCGAAGGTCTGGCGCTGGCGCACCGAGCAGCTGCTGGGGAGCAACGGCCGCTCGACCGACAGGATCTCGGCAACGGTCAGGGCCCGCGATCGCGTCGGCCTGGAGGCGCACTGGCTGTCCGGCCCGTTCACGGTGTCGGCGGAGTGGCTCGAGGTCCGGTGGGACGACGTCGCAATCGCGCACGAGCACTGGCAGGGCCAGAGCCTGCTGCGCAGCGACCCGGTGATGGTCCGCGACGGCGGCGTGCGCTCGACGTCCGTCTGGGCGAGCTGGTCCCTCACCGGCGAGCGCAAGCGCTTCACGCCGTTCGGCTGGGAGCAGCCGAGGCCGAAGGGTCCGGTCGAGGGCTTCGGCCGGGGCCTCGGCGCCTGGGAGGTGCTGGCGCGCCTGTCGACGACCGAGACCGACGAGGAGCTGTTCGACACCGTGCGGGTCCACGGCTACACCGCCGCCGAGCTCGACCCGGTCGCCGGCGTGCCGGTCGGGGCCGGGGAGTCCGTGCGGGCGGCGGTGCTCCAGGGGGCGCGCGAGGTTCGCGAGGCGACGGTCGGGGTCAACTGGACGCTCGACTCCCGGGTGCGCTTCCAGCTCAACGGCATCCTGCTGTGGGTCCCGGACTTCGAGGAGGGGGTCAACGGCATCGTCTCGGGAGGCAGCTCGAGCATGGCCGATCAGGGCGAGCGGAATCGGCTCGTCGAGCGCGAGCTCAGCGTCGTGCTGCGCTGCATCTTCCGGATCTGAAGGTGATCACATGAGTCCCGGCACCCACCCCAGCGCTCACAACGGTCGTCGCCGGATACGCCGCCGCATCGTCGCCGCGCTGCTCACGGCGTCGCTGCTGCCGCTGGCGTTGCTGGCGGTCGGCGGGCCGCTCTACACCGCCCGCCAGCTCGAGCAGCGCGTGATCGCCGAGGAGCGAGTGTACGTCGCCTCCCACGCCCGGGAGATCGACGCCTTCCTCAGGGAGCGGCGGCGCCTGCTCGAGGTTGTCGCCACCACCTCCGAGCGCGACGAGCTGGGTGATCCGGCCCGCCTCCGGGAGGTGCTGCGGGCCCTCGACGCCGCCGTCGCGGGCGGCTTCGTGGATCTCGGCGTGATCGACGCCTCCGGTCACCACGTCGGCTATGTCGGGCCGTACGATCTCGCCGACCGCGACTACCGCGAGGCCGAGTGGTTCCACGAGACGATGACCGCCGGCAGCCACGTCAGCGATGTCTTCCTCGGTTTCCGCGGCGTGCCCCACGTGATCATCGCGGTCCGCTCAGAGCGCGGGCCGGAGCCGTGGATCCTCCGGGCCACCCTCGACTCGAAGGACTTCGACCGGATCGTCCGCACCGGCGAGCTCGGTCCGACCACCGACGTCTTCCTCGTCGACCGCGCGGGACGCTACCAGTCCCCGCCCCGGGTCGGCGGCCTGCTGGAGACCGCGGAGATCCCGACGCCCGTACAGCACCAGGGGGTCCGCGACACCCGCCTCGTCCTCGACGGCGTCGACACGCTGATGGTCACCGCCTGGCTCAACCACGAGCGCTGGCAACTGGTGGTGCTGGTGGAAGCCGAGCGTGTGCGCGAGCCGGTCCGGCGTGCGCTCGAGCTCGGGCTCGCCCTGCTCGCGGTGGCGGTCACCCTGGTCGTCGTCACCACCGCGGTGGCGACCCGGTTGCTCGGCCGCCAGATCGACCGCGCCGACCGCCAGCGGGCGGACATGGTCACCGCCTTCCTGCGCTCGGCGAAGCTCGCCTCGGTGGGCGAGCTGGCCACCGGGCTGGCGCACGAGATCAACAACCCGCTGGCGATCATCTCGGCCGAGCAGACCAACCTCACCGACATCCTGGCCATGCCGCCGGCCGAGCGCGAGCGCAACCTCGGGGAGCTCCGGGAGTCCGCCGAGAGGATCCGACGCCAGATCGAGCGTTGCGCCTCGATCACCACCAAGATGCTCCAGTTCGGGCGCCGCGACGAGCCCCACCGGGAGCCCGTCGAGCTCGCCCCGCGGCTCGAGTCGGTGGTGGCCCTGCTCGGCCGTCAGGCGAGCGTGCGCAACGTCGAGCTGCAGCTCGACGCCCCGCCGGGTCTGCCGCCGGTGGTGGCCGACCCGATCGAGCTCGAGCAGGTGGTCGTCAACCTGGTCAACAACTCCTTCCAGGCCATGCCCGACGGCGGCCGCCTGACGATACGAGCCCGGGCCGGCGGTGAGCGGGTGCTGCTCGAGGTGGCGGACACCGGTCAGGGTATGCCGCCGGAGGTCCTGGAGCGGATCTTCGAGCCCTTCTTCACCACCAAGCCGGTGGGTCGGGGCACCGGGCTCGGGCTCGCGGTGTGCCACGGGATCATCCAGTCCTGGGGCGGAAGCATCGAGGCCTCGAGCGAGGTCGGGCGGGGCACCACGATGCGCCTGTCCCTGCCGGTGGCGGATCGAGGGGAGAGCCGTCATGGCGAAGGCTGACGGCACGGTCGTGCTGCTCGTGGACGACGAGGAGGAGCTGGTCCACGCCACCTCCCGGCTGCTGGCTCGACGGGGCTTCTCCGTGCGCGCGGCAGGCACCGGCGAGGAGGCGCTCTCGCTGCTCGCCCGGGAGAGGGTCGACGTGGTGGTGCTCGACCTCAAGATGCCCGGGATGGGCGGCGAGGCGACCTTCGAGCAACTGCGACAGGAGTATCCCGGGCTGCCGGTGATCGTTCTCACCGGCCACGGCAGCGTCCCTCAGACCCTCCAGATGTCTCGCGACGGGGTTGTGGACTTCCTCGCCAAGCCCTGCGACCCGGAACGGCTCGTGGCGCTGCTGGCGGCTGCCGCCTCGAGGCGGTCGGTCGCGTCTTCGCCGGTGGCGGCGCCGGAGCAGGGCCCGGCCAGGGTGCTGCTGGTGGACGACGAGCCCGAGCTGCTCGCCGGCCTCGGCAGGGTGCTCGAGCGCCGCGAGCTCGTGGTGTCGCGGGCCTCGAGCGGCGAGGAGGCGCTCGCGGTCCTCGACCGGGAGGACGTCGACGTGGTCGTCCTCGACCTCAAGATGCCGGGCCTCAGCGGCGTCGACACGCTCGTCGAGATCCGCCGCCGCCATCCGGACCGGGTGGTCGTGGTGCTCACCGGCCACCTGTCGGATTCGCAGGTGGAGCACTGCCGAGAGCTTGGCGCCGCCGCGGTGCTGCCGAAGCCGACTGACGTGCCGACACTTGCCGACACCCTGCGGCGGGCCGCGGCCGAGCGCCGGGCTCGCCGAGAGGGCCTCGAGCGGCGACCTGCCGAGGCGCCCTCGAGTGCCACGCCGACTGAACGGAGGCCATGATGTCCAACCCAGGATCACC
The DNA here is from genome assembly GCA_964553295.1 of uncultured Thermoanaerobaculia bacterium. Taxonomy (GTDB): domain Bacteria; phylum Acidobacteriota; class Thermoanaerobaculia; order Thermoanaerobaculales; family Sulfomarinibacteraceae; genus CAZKKP01. Next base: position 11,153 of record CAZKKP010000003.1, read on the forward strand.
GTCCAAACCTTCCTCCTACGATCGCTACGTCGACGTACCGCGCCTTCTCGTGGCGGTCGGCGTGTTCGTCGGCGTGCTGATGATCCCGATCCCCGAGTCGATGCGCGATGTCGCCGTCGAGTACACCGCGGGCACCTCGGCGGTCACCGACCACTTCAGCCGGGAGCTGTTCGGCACCCCGGTCGACGAGGCCGAGCAGTGGCAGCTTTTCGCCGTGCGGGCCCTCGAAAGCTGCATCCGCCAGGGGGTCGTGACGTCGGCCGGCGTGCTCAAGCGCGATGCCAAGAGCTTCGCGTCCGCCGGGATCCGGGGTCCCAGCGCGCACTACGAGGCCTTCCGTGAGATGGTCGAGGGGTACGACCCGGAGGCGCTGGCGGCGCTGCTCGCCGACGGCCGCGCCCTGCGTCACGACCGCCTCGCCTACGACGACCTCTCCCCGGGCCAGCAGGCCGCGGTCGACCGCTCGGCGCGGCACATCCTGGTCGCCCTAGCGATGATCGGCTTCGTCGTGGTGTGCTTCGTCACCGAGGCGATCCCGCTGCCCGGGGTGGCCTTCTGCATCGGCCTGATCCTGGTGTTCTCCGGGATCGTCGGCCGCGAGCAGGTGGCGTCGCTCTACTGGTCGGACGCCTGCTGGTTCATCATGGGCAGCCTCATGTTCGCCGCGGCCTTCGTCAAGACCGGGGTCGACAAGCGGATCTGCCTGATCGTCTTCCGGGTGCTCGCCCGGCCGAGCGTGCCGCTGATCACCGGCATGATGATCCTGGTGATCGCGCCCCTGGCCTCCTTCATCTCCGATCATGCCCTGGCGGCGATCTTCCTGCCCATCGGCATGATCCTGTACGCCAACTCCCTGACCCCGGAGAACCCACGGGACCCCGAGCTCGCCAAGATGCTGATGATCACCATCGCCATGGCCTGCAACATCGGCGGCTTCGGCTCGCCCTCGGGCGGGGCGCGCAACGTCATCGTCATGACCTATCTCGAGGACATGTTCGGCATCACCATGGGTTACGCCCAGTGGATGATGTTCGGCATGCCATTCGTGGTCGTCATGGTCCCGATCGTCTGGGTGATCATCAACCTGCGTTTCAAGCCGAGGATCCGCGACCTCGGTCCGGCGCTCGACACCCTGCGCGCCGACATCGGCCGGATGGGCGGCTGGAACCGCCAGCAGGTCATCGCGGTGACGGTGTTCCTGGTCATGCTGTTCGGCTGGATCACCGAGAAGGGGCTCATCTACAACCTGCTCGGGATCCGACTCGGGATCGGGGTCATCGCGGTCGCGGGCGCGGTCGCCTACCTGCTGCTCGGTGTGGTCAACTGGCGCGACTACCAGGAGAAGGTCGACTGGGGGGTGGTCTGGCTGTACGCCGGCGCGATCATCTTCGGCCGCACCCTCGACGAGACCGGGGCGGCCTACTGGCTGGCCCGCTCCTTCGTCAACGGCCTCGCCTCGATAGGGCTGGACTCCGGGATCGCCCTGGTCGGCGCCGGCGGCCTGGTGACCGCCGGGATGACCAATCTGATGGCCGACGGGCCGGCGGCGGCAGCCGTCGCCCCGATCACCCTGAACATGGCGGGGGTCGCGGCGCCCGGCTCGATGCTGATCCCGTTCATGGGTCTCGCCACCGCCTGCGCCTCCTCCTTCGCCTACCTGCTGATCATCGGCACGCCGCCGAACGCCATCGTCTACTCGAGCGGCCACCTCGAGGCCAAGGACTTCCTACGGGCCGGGATCCCGTGCCTGATCGCCGCCTTCGTGGTCTTGCTGCTCATGACCCAGCTGCTGTGGCCGATGATCGGCTTCGCCGGTCTCGACCCGATTCCCTGAGGAGGCTCCGATGAGCGCCGACGCCAGACCCCTGCGCGTGTTGTTGGTCGACGACGAGGCGGACTTCCGCCGCGCCGCGCGCACCGTCCTGGAGCGCCGCGGAATCACAGTGCTCGAGGCGGCGAACGGCGACGAGGCCGTCGACCGCCTGCAGCACCGCAGCCCCGATCTGTTGGTCCTCGACCTCAAGATGCCCGGACGAGGTGGTCTCGAGGTCCTCGAGGAGGTCCGCCGGACCCACCCCGAGCTGCCGGTGGTCATCCTGACCGGACACGGCGGCTTCGACGAGGCGGTGACCGGGCTGAAGCTCGACATCGTCGACTTCGTGCAGAAGCCGGTCGACCTGGAGCGCTTCGCCGTCCACCTGCGCGAGCTCGTCGAGCGCCGCGGCGGTCCGCGGCCGCTGCGCGAGCCGACCGTCGCGGAGCTCATGGTCGCCCCGAGCTTCTACCCCCGTCTCACGGTCGATCAGTCGGTGAAGGAGGCGTTCTCGATTCTCACCGACCTCTTCTTTCGCCCCCAGGAGGCGTCTCTCGAAGCGCAGGGGATCCGCTCGGCGCTGGTCTTCGACGCGCAGGAGCGCTTCGTCGGCCAGCTCCGGTTCACCGACGTCCTGCGCCTGGCCCTGCCGCCGTCCCTCGTCGACTCGCCCTACGCCACCTTCTTCACCGGGATGTTCCTCGCCCAGTGCAAGACCGTCCGCGACCAGCCCATCGGCGACGTGGTCAGGCAGTCGACCACGGTGGACCTCGGGGCGCCCCTTGCCGAGGCGGTCCACCTGATGGTCAAGCACCGGCTCGTCAGCCTGCCGGTGCTCGACGGCGGGCGGCTGGTCGGCGTGCTGCGCGACCGCTCGGTGGTGCTCGAGCTGTCGCGGTGGATGGCGGTGTGAGCGGCTCATCGTGCTCCCGAGTGCTCACGACCCGAGGTGAGGTGTGACTGGTGAGTGCGCAGTGTCGCTGTCCGCTGTCGCCGCGCACGGAGCGGTAGCGCTGGTGCGGTCAACCGCCGAACTCTGGGGATGGCGCGGGCTCGGCTGCAGGCAGCGATTGGGGCACCGACCACGAGGGCAGGCGACGGCTGCGCTCGATCGACGCCGAGGAACGGTAGGGGATGGGGCGGAGGTCCCCAGCCCGCGGCCGCAACGGCCCCGAGGGCTCGGCCTCAGAGACCAGGTCCCGGACACGAACCGCCGCCAGGGAGGAAACCATGAGCAGTACGCCGAAGAGCACCAACATCACCCATACCGTCGGCCAGATCACCCGTGCCCAGCGCGAGACCCTGCTCGGTCAGCGGGGCGTCACCCTGTGGTTCACCGGCCTGTCGGCCTCGGGCAAGTCCACTGTCGCCCAGCTCGTCGACGCCCGGCTGACGGCCTCGGGGCACGCCTGCTCCGTGCTCGACGGCGACAACATCCGCTTCGGCCTCAACTCCGATTTGGGCTTCAGCCCGTCCGACCGGACCGAGAACATCCGGCGTATCGGCGAGGTGGCGAAGCTCTTCTGCCAGCATGGCGTCATCGCCCTGACCGCCTTCATCTCGCCCTACCGCGTCGACCGCGACCGGGTGCGCTCGATCCACGAGCCCCGCGACTTCGTCGAGGTCTTCGTCGACGCGCCGTTGGAGGTCTGCGAGCGCCGCGACCCGCGCGGCCTTTATGCCAAGGCCCGGGCCGGCCAGATTCCGGAGTTCACTGGGGTCACGGCCCCCTACGAGCCGCCGATGCGGCCTGAGCTGGTGCTCAAGACCGCCGAGGAGACCCCCGAGGAGAGCGCGGACCGGGTTCTCCAGCACCTGAGCGACCACGGCTACCTCGTCCGCCACGTGCGGTGAAGCGTCTGGGGGCGGCGGGCCTGTGGCCTGTCCTCGGGCCGGGCGGGGAATAGCCGCTCGGGTCGGGCGTAGGATGTGGTGTGAGTGCCGTCGTGGTTGCCGCCGACAACGGGTTCGCCGCCGCCGAGCTGATCGCCCTCGCCCGGGACGGCGATGGGGAGGCTCGCGAGCGCCTGGCCAGGGACTGCCAGCGCGTCGCCTACCGGTTCGCCCTGCAGCTCACCGGCAGCCGCGAGGACGCCCTCGACGTCGCTCAGGACGCGCTCCTCAAAGTGTTCGGCGCCCTCGGCCGATTCCGCGCCGACGAGCCCGTCGCTCCCTGGCTCCATCGCATCGTGCGCAACCTGGTGCGCGACCGCCAACGCCGCCGGCGGGTCCGGCGAGCCGAGGCATTGACGCCGTTCGACGGTGCGCTCCTGCTCGAGCCGGTGGATCCTGCGCCGGACCCCGAGGCGCAGGCCTGCCGCCTCGAGTTGCAACGGCTGGTGTGGTCGTGCCTCGGCGAGCTCGACGACCACCAGCGCGAGATCGTCGTGCTGCGCGACTACCAGGGCCTCGCCTACGACGAGATCGCAGCGGTGCTCCGCATCCCCCGAGGCACCGTGATGTCGCGGCTGCACCGGGCCCGACAGCGTCTGGCCGAGCGGGTCCGTCGGCGGGCGACGGGTCGGGGGGAGAAGACCGATGGCTGAGCGGTGCCCGTCGGGCCTCGACCGCAGCCTGCTCTCCGGCCACCTCGACGGCGAACTCACCCAGGCCGCCGAGCAGCGGGTCCGGATCCACCTCGAAGACTGCGCGGCCTGCCGCACGAGCTATCAGGAGCTCTGCGAGCTCCGGGAGGCGACCATGGACACCCGACTCGAGCACCCGACTGACGACCAGTGGCGCGAGGCGCCGCGGGGGGTCGTCAGCACCGCCAGCCGAGGCCTCGGCTGGATCTTCCTGATCCTCTGGATCGTTGCCACCGCAAGCTTCGGTCTGTGGCAGGTCTGGCAGGACGTCGACGACCTCTTCCTGCGGCTGCTGGTGTTCGGCGGCCTGTCGGCCCTCGTGCTGCTCTTCCTGTCGGTGCTGCTCGACCGCCTGCATGCCAGGCGCAGCGATCCCTACGAGGAGGTGGAGCGATGATCGTCGTCACTACGGGCTCGATCCACGGCAAGCGGGTCGTGAGAACCCTCGGCCTGGTGCGCGGCAACACCATCCGCGCCCGGCACGTCGGCCGGGACATCCTGGCCGTGCTGCGCAACATCGTCGGCGGCGAGATCTCCGAGTACACCAAGATGATGGCCGAGGCCCGCGAGCAGGCGATCGACCGCATGGTCGAAGAGGCGCGCGGGCTCGGCGCCAACGCCGTCGTCGAGACCCGCTTCGCGACCTCGATGCTGATGGCCGGCGCCGCCGAGCTGCTCGCCTACGGCACCGCGGTCGTGGTCGAGGACGGGCAGGACGGGGGCTGACGGCGGGGACAGGGGACAGGGGACAGGGGCCCGACCCCGAGCCCGGATCCGGTTCCCGGACCGCGCACGACATCCGGGATCAGGCGGCAGGCCGCGGGCAGCCGGAGGCGGGGCGTTGGTGGTGGGGTCGGGAAGTGGGGCACGGGCTCGGGCGGCAGGCGGCGGGAATCGACCGGTCACCGACGCCTGTCCCCTGATGGCGGGGCGGCACGGGCGACGGCGCCCGAGGTCTCCAGCTCGCGGGCCGGCCCGAGCAGGATAGAGAGCCAGCGGGTCGAGGGACTCTGCTCGCAGGCGAGCTTGATCACCATGGTCAGGGGCACCGCGAGGAGCGCCCCGACGGTGCCCCAGAGCCAGCCCCAGACGAGGAGGGACAGGATCACCGCCAGGGTCGACAGGCCGAGCGCCCGACCCTGCAGGTGGGGCTCGATGACGTTGCCGAACACGGTGTTGATGGCGAAGTAGCCGACCGCAATCCCGATCGCGGTGCCGGGACCGTGGGACAGCAGCGCGAGCAGCGCCGGCGGCGCCGCCGCGATGATCGAGCCGATGGTCGGGATGTAGTTGAGCAGGAAGGCGACGAGGCCCCAGACCAGGGCGAAGTCGAGACCGACCATCCAGGTCAACAGGCCCGCGCAGAGGCCGGTGCCGAGGCTGACCGCGGTCTTGACCCCGAGGTAGCGGCGGATGTTCCGGGTCACCACCGCGAGCTGGTCGGGGCGTCCGCCGCCGCCCCAGGCGGCTGCGAGCTTCACCGGCAGGCCGCCCGCCTCGAGCAGCATGAAGACGAGCACCAGGAGCACCAGCAGCAGCTGCGACACCACGGCGCCGATGCCCTTCAAGCTGGCGCCGATGAAGTCGATGACCGCGCCCGGGCTGACAAACTCGAGGTCACGTAGGGTCTCGGCGTCGAGACCCCAGCCCTCGAGCCGGCTCAGGGTGTCCTCGCCGAGTCGGTCGATCCGTTCCTGGTACCGCGGCACCGCACGGACGAACTCGTTGACCGAGCCGCCGACCATCGCAGCGAAGCCGAGCAGCACCAGGCCAAGGGCCGCCACGACCAGCAACACCGCGGCGACCCGCGGCATCTTCAGGCGTCCGAGCCAGGTCACCACCGGCGCCACCAGCACCGCCAGGAAGGTGGCGAGCAGCAGCAGCAGCACGATCCGTTCGGCCCACCACAGGCCATAGGCCAGGACCACCAGGGCCGCGGCGTTGACGAACCACCGCCCGCCGGGCCTCGCCTCGTCTGCTGCCGTCATGACCTGAAGATAGCAGAGCCGTCAGGCTGGCGGCATGGCGCCGGACCCCGGCTCACCGCCGAGCTCGCCGATGCCGGGCACGAGCTCGGCGGCTGCGGCGATGTCGCCGGCCATGTAGCGGTCGTCCTCGAGGCGAGGGACGCGGTCGCGCAGGCGGGCGATGGCGGTCTCCAGCGGCTCGGAGCTGGACAGCGGACGGTGAAACTCGAGGCCCTGGGCGGCGCCGAGGTACTCCATGGCCAGCACCTGGCGGGTGATCTCGACGATGCGGGCGAGCTTGCGCGCCGCCCAGGTGGACATTGAGACGTGGTCCTCCTGGTTGGCCGATGTGGGGATCGAGTCGACCGAGGCCGGGTGGGCGAGGGTCTTGGCCTCGCTGACCAGGGCCGCTGCCGACACCTGGACCATCATGAAGCCCGAGTTGATGCCGGCGTTGGGCGTGAGAAAGCGCGGCAGACCGGACAACGACGCGTCGACCAGGCGGGCGAGCCGACGCTCGGAGATCGAGGCGACGTCGACCAGGGCCGCTGCCAGGTAGTCGAAGACCACTGCGATCGGCGCGCCGTGGAAGTTGCCGCCCGACACCAGCCGGCCGTCCGGCAGCACCATCGGGTTGTCGGTTGCCGAGTTGAGCTCGATCTCGAGCACCCGCCGGGCGTGGGCCAGGGCGTCGCGGCCGGCGCCGTGGACCTGGGGAGAGCAGCGCAGGGAGTAGGCGTCCTGGACCTTGCCGCAGTCCCGGTGCGAGTCGCGGATCGCCGAGCCGTCCATGAGCGCCCGGATGCGACGGGCGCTCTCCCCCTGGCCAGGGTGCGGCCGGGCGGCGTGGACCGCCGCCTCGAAGGCAGTGTCGGTGCCGCCGAGGGCGTCGACGGTGAGGGCACAGACCACGTCGGCGGCGTCGAGCAGGCGACCGGCGTCGGCCACCGCCAGGGCGCCCACCGCGGCCGATGCCTGGGTGCCGTTGATCAGCGCCAGCCCCTCCTTGGCCTCGAGGTCCAGGGGTGCGATTCCCGCCCGGGCGAGGGCCTTGCCGCCGGGCATCGCCTCGCCGCCGAGCTCTGCCTCGCCCTCGCCGATCAGCACCAGCGCGAGGTGGGCCAGCGGCGCGAGGTCGCCGCAGGCGCCCACCGAGCCCTGGCTCGGCACCACCGGGTGGACGCCGGCCTCGAGCAGCTCGAGCACCTTCTCGACCACCTCGGGCCGGCAGCCGGCGTGTCCGGTGGCGAGCACGTTGGCGCGCAGCAGCAGCATCGCCCGGACCACGTCGGCGGCAAAGGGCTCGCCGACGCCGCAGGCGTGGGAGCGCAGCAGGTTGAGCTGCAGCCGGCTGAGCTGGTCGGGGGAGATGCGAACCTCGGCGAGCTTGCCGAAGCCGGTGTTGACGCCGTAGACGACCTCGCCCGAGGCGAGGATCCGGTTGACCACGGCGCGGGCCTCCTCGACCCGACGGCGGGCGTCGTCGCTCAGCGCCGCCCGGGCGCCTCGGCGCGCCACCGCCTCGACCCGCTCGACCGTCAGGCTTCGGCCGTCGACAGCGACACTCTCAGTCTCGCCCATGGACCCCTCCGAGCACGCCGGGAAGATCCCGTGCGGGCTGGGGATTGTATCCCACAGGCGAACCTTGGCCCCGCTCCGCCGTACTGCTCGTGGTGGGCTCGCGCCCGGACCATCCGAAGGAGGAGAAATGCGCCACGTCCTCTTCACCCTGGCGGCCGCCTCGGCCGTCGCCGCCGCCGCTCCGGCGGTCGCCCAGGTCGACGCCCGGATGCTGCGCCACCCGGACGTCTCGGCGACCCAAATCTCCTTCGTCTACGCCGGCGACATCTGGCTCGTGCCCAAGCAAGGCGGGGTCGCGGCGCGGCTGTCGTCGCCGCCCGGCGAGGAGAGCTTCCCGCGCTTTTCACCCGACGGCGACCGCCTCGCCTTCAGCGCCAACTACGACGGCAACGTCGACCTGTATGTCGTGCCGGTGACCGGCGGCCAGCCGCTTCGGGTCACCCATCACCCGGCCGAGGACCGCATGCTCGACTGGACGAGTGACGGCGAACGGCTGCTCTTCGCCTCGTCCATGACCAGCGGCACCGGCCGTTTCAACCAGCTGTGGACGGTGTCGGCCGCGGGCGGCCTGCCCGAGCGGCTGCCCCTGCCCTACGGCGAGTTCGGCGCCATCGCCCCGGACGGGGTCACCCTGGCCTACCAGACCATCACCCGCGACTTCCGCACCTGGAAGCGCTACCGCGGCGGCATGGCGCCGGACATCTGGCTCTTCGACCTGGCCACCGGCAGCGCCCGCAACCTCACCGACGACGTCGCCAACGACGCCCAGCCCATGTGGCACGGCCGCACCCTGTACTTCCTGTCCGACCGCGGCCCGGCGATGCGCGGCAACATCTGGGCGCACGACCTCGACAGCGGGCGCTTCCGCCAGCTCACGCACTTCACCGACTTCGACGTCCGCTTCCCGGCCATCGGCCCGGAGGACCTGGTCTTCGAGGCCGGCGGCGAGCTCTGGCGCCTCGACCTCGCCACCGAGCGCGCGGTCCGGGTCGAGGTGCGGGTCGTCACCGACGAGTCGACCCTCAGGCCGCGTCAGCAGTCGGTTTCGTCGATGGTCGAGAACGCCCACCTGTCCCCCTCCGGCAAGCGGGTGGTGGTGGAGGCCCGCGGCGACCTGTTCACGGTGCCGGCCGAGCACGGCCCGATCCGCGCCCTGACCCGCGCCACGTCGTCGAGCGCCGAGCGCTCGCCCACCTGGTCGCCGGATGGGAAGTGGATCGCCGCCTGGAGCGACGCCACCGGCGAGTACCAGCTTGTCCTCTACCCGGCGGATGGCCGGGGCGAGCCGCGCACCCTCACCAGCTTCACGGAGGGGTTCCGCTACACCCCGTTCTGGTCACCGGACAGCTCGAGGATCGCCTTCGTCGACCACACCCAGCGGCTGTGGCTGCTCGAGGTGTCCTCGGGGGCCCTGGCCGAGGTCGACCGCCTGATCTGGTTGTCGCACCCCGGCCTTGCCTCCTTCACCGTCGACTGGTCGGCGGACAGCCGCTGGCTGACCTACTCCCGGGCGGTCGAGAGCGACCACAGCGTGGTCTTCCTCTACGACGTCGAGGCGGCGCGGTTGCATCCCGCGACCCTGCCGTTTTACGACCACTTCGGCCCGGTCTTCGACGCCGAAGGCAAGTACCTCTTCCTGCTCACCAACCGGCACTTCGAGCCGGCCTACTCGGACCTCGACGGCACCTGGATCTACGCCAACCTGACCCGGATCGCCGCGCTGCCGCTGCGCGCCGACGTGCCGTCGCCGCTGGCGCCGCGCAACGACGTCGAGGAGGGAAAGGCCGAGGAAGACGAGAACGAGGAGGACACGGCGAAGGACGGCAAGGGAAAGCAGAAGGACGAGGAGAAGGACAGCGAGAATGGCGGCGACGCGGACGACGCGAAAGAGCCCGAACCGGTCACGATCGACCTCGAAGGCCTCGAGTCGCGCATGGTGCTGCTGCCGCCCGCGGCCGGCAACTATGGCCGCCTCGCCTCGGTGTCGGGCAAGCTGCTCTACCTTGAGGCGCCGCGCACCGGTGCGGCCGAGGAGGACAACACCCTCCAGCTCTATGACTTCGAGGAGCGTGAGTCGAAGGACGTGCTGGCCGGGGTCGACGACTACCTGCTGTCGGCGGACCGGGAGAAGGTCCTGGTGGTTGCCGGCGACCGCCTCGCGATCGTCGACCCGGCGCCGGGTCAGAAGATGGAGAAGCCTCTTCGCACTGCCGAGCTGACCACCGTCGTCGACCCCCGGGCCGAGTGGCGGCAGATGTTCTCAGACGCCTGGCGGGCCCAGCGCGACTTCTTCTACGATCCGAACATGCACGGCGTCGACTGGCTGAAGGTGCGCGAGCAGTACGGCGCGCTGATCGAGCACTGCGTCACCCGCTGGGACGTCAACTTCGTGCTCGGCGAGATGCTCGGCGAGCTCAACGCCTCCCACGCCTACCGCGGCGGCGGCGACCTGGAGACGGCGCGCGAGCGCGGCGTCGGGTTGCTCGGGGTCGACTGGGAGCTGGCGGACGGTCGCTACCGGATCGCGAAGATCGTCCGCGGCGGGCCCTGGGACACCGACGTGCGCTCGCCGCTGGACGAGCCCGGCATCGAGGTCTCCGAGGGCGACTGGGTGCTCGCGGTCAACGGCGTGCCGCTGGACCCCGCGACGAGCCCCTGGGCCGCCTTCGACGGGCTCGCCGGGCGGACCGTCGCCCTCACCGTCAACTCCAGGCCGACCCTCGACGGCGCCCGGGAGGTGCTGGTCGAGACCCTGGGCTCCGAGGCTCGGCTGCGCAACCTGGCCTGGGTCGAGGCCAACCGGCGCACCGTCGAGCAGGCCTCGGGCGGCCGAGTCGGCTACGTCTTCGTGCCCGACACGGGGGTCAACGGCCAGAGCGAGCTGGTCCGCCAGTTCTTCGCCCAGTCGACCAAGGACGGGCTGATCGTCGACGAGCGCTTCAACGCCGGCGGCCAGTGGCCGGACCGCTTCGTCGAGCTCCTCGGCCGGCCGCGCACCGGCTACGTCAACCTCCGCAACAGCCCCGACCGCTGGCTGTCCGGCGCCTCGCGGCTCGGTCCGACGGCCATGCTGGTCAACTCCTGGGCGGGCTCCGGCGGCGATGCCTTCCCCTACCTGTTCCGCCGCGCCGGCCTTGGCCCGATCATCGGCACCCGCACCTGGGGCGGTCTGATCGGCATCTCCGGCGGCTTCGGCCTGGTCGACGGCGGCGGCGTCACCATTCCGACCCTCGCCCTGTACACCCCCGAGCGGGAGTGGATGCTCGAGGGTCACGGGCTGGAGCCCGACATCGAGGTGATCGACGACCCGGCGATCATGGCGACCGGCCGCGACCCCCAGCTCGAGCGCGCCATCGCCGAGGTCGAGCGCCTGCTCGAGGCCAACCCGATTCCGACCATGACGGCGCCGGCGCCCGGTGACCGGACGGCGCGGCAGTAGCGGACGGCTCACGTCGCCGCGACCTCCTCGTATCGTCGCAGGATCTCGGGCTTGAAGCGGTGGCGCTCGAAGCCGAGGTCGTCGTAGGGAAGCCCCTGGGCTAAGGCGAGGAGCTGGAAGTAGTAGACGGGCGGGGTGTGGAAGTCCTCGCCGAAGCGCTCGCCGACCCGCTTCTGGCCGTGGTCGAACTGGCTGAAGCAGGTCGGGCAGATCATGCCGAGGAGGTCGGCCTCGGCGTCGCGGACGGTGCTCAGGAGGTCGCGCATCATGCGTCCCGGCATCTCCTCGTCCTGGCATGCCTTGCCGCAGCACAGGTACCAGTTGCGGTGGCGCACCGGCTCGGCGCCGAGGGCCTCGACCAGCCGCTCGAGCAGCTCGGGATCATCCGGGTCGTCGACCTCCATCACCCGGCTCGGCTTGAGCAGGTGACAGCCGTAGTGGATCGCCACCTTGAGGTCCACGAGGGGTCGCACCACCGAGGCGCGTACCGCGTCGTAGCCGGCCTCGTCGCGGACGACGGTGGCGATGTGGCGGACCCGGCTGGCGCCGCGGTAGCGCCGCCCGATCCGCTCGAGGCGGTGGTTGACGCGCTCGCGGAGCTCGAGATCGAGGAGCAGGTGGCGGGCCTCGGACAGGGTGGCGGTGCAGCCGGAGCAGTTGGTGACGACATCGAGACCGAGGTCCTCGGCCAGGCTCAGGTTGCGCGCCGCCACCGCCAGCCAGGCCATCTTGTCCTTGGACTTGAAGTAAATCGGGTCGGGGCAGCAGGAGGCGCCGACGAGGTCGACGAGCTCGAGCTCGAGCCGCGGCAAGGTGTGACGGATGGCGAGCTCCATCGCCGGGTGGCGAGCCGGGATCAGGCAGCCGGGGAAGAATGCGAAGCGTTTCATCGTGCGGCCTCCGGCGGATCCGGCTCGAGCAGCGCCCGGATCTCGTCCATCGGAACCTCGGGGAGCGGAGGCAGCCCGAAGCGTGCTCGCATCTTGTCGATCGCCGGGCTGGGCGGCACCGTTCTCCCGGTAGTCTCGAAAGTGCGGATGACCTTGTCGACCGCCGACGGCGCCCGGCCGCGGGCCGCGAGCAGGTTCTTCAGGGCGATGATCACCTCGACCGGTTTGACCTCCTGCGGGCAGCGCTCGTGGCAGCTGTAGCAGTTGGTGCACTCCCACAGCGGGCTGTCGTCGCCGAGCAACTCGTCCTCAAGGCCGTAGAGCACCTTGAGCATGATCTGGCGCGGGTTGAAGTGCGGGTTGTAGTGGGCCGCCGGGCAGTCGCCGACGCAGGCGCCGCACTGGTAGCAGTAGTTGGCGAGGTTGCCCTCGAGGGTGCGTGCGAGCTCGCGTTTGAAGCGGAAGTTGATGCGGACGATGTCCTCCGGAGCCGCCATGGCCCCCTCCTCTTGCAGACCGGGCAGGTGGCGCGGCGCCATCAGCTCGCCTTCGGGGTTGGGCTCTTTTTGAGGTGGCGGATCGAGTTCGAGCGGCATTTCGGGCACGAGCGCTCGACGTCCTCGCCCGCGACCACCTTGTCGCGGTACTCGTGGCCGCACATCATGCAGCGGAAGAGCTCGATCGAGGTCTCGGCCATGTCGCACCCTCCTCCTCAGGCGGGCGCCGTCGCGCTCTGAGCCTTCTCCTTCGCGGCGGCCCTCGCCTTCTTCGGCTTCAGTGCCTCTCTCCCATGAGCGATCTCGTCAGCGGTCACGGTGCGCCGCAGCTCCTCCATCTGGCCCATGACCTTGGCGAACTTCTGGCCCTCGGCGGCCGAGATCCACTCCAGCTGCAGCCGCTGGGGCCGCACCCCGGCCTTCTCGAGCTTGTCCCACAGGCGCTGCACGCGCTTCACCGTCTGCCGGTTGGCGTTGATGTAGTGGCAGTCGGCGTAGTGGCAGCCGGAGACCAGCACCACCGGCGCGCCGCAGCGGAAGGCCTCGAGCACCATCTCCTCGGACACCCGGGCCGAGCACATCGTCCGCACCACCCGGTTCGACGAGGGGTAGCGGATGCGGGAGATCCCGGCCATGTCGCCGCCGGCGTAGGAGCACCAGTTGCAGGCGAAGGCAAAGACCTTCTCCTCGGGCCGCTCGGCCAGCGTCGCCCGGATCTGGGCGAGGAGCTGGTCGTCGGTGAAGTGGCGCATGGTGATCGCACCGAAGGTGCAGGTGGCGCCGCAGGCGCCGCAGCCGGCGCAGGCCGCCTCGACCACCGTGGCGACCTCGCCCTTCTTCCAGCTGATCGCCCCGTAGGGGCACGTCGGGGCGCACAGCCCGCACCTGGAGCAGACCTCGGGGTCGATCAACGACGTGATCGCCTCGATCGTGACCTTGCCGGCGTTGAGCAGGGCGCCGGCGCGGGAGGCCGCCGCGCCCGCCTGGCACACCGAGTCCTTGATGTCCTTCGGCGACTCGCAGAAGCCGGCGAAATAGACCCCGCGGGTCGGCGCGTCGACCGGCTTGAGCTTGGGGTGCGACTCCATGAAGAAGCCGTCCGAGGTCTTCGACAGGGTCAAGAGGCCGGCGATCTTGTCGCGGTCGCGGGCCGGCTCGACGCCGACCGACAGCACCACCATGTCGAGCTCGTGGCGCTCCAGTCGCCCGGTGGTGGTGTTCTCGACCGTGACCACGAGGTTGCGGGTCTCAGGGTCCTCCTCGATGTCTCCGGGCAGGCCCCGCACGTACCGGGTGCCGGCCTCCTTGGAGCGCTGGAGCATGTCCTCGAAGCTCTTGCCGAAGGCCCGGATGTCCTGGTAGAAGACAAGGTTCTCGGTGTCCGGGTAGTGGTCGGCCAGCAGCAGGGTGTCCTTGACGGTGTTCATGCAGCAGATGTTCGAGCACCACGGCCGGCCGATCTTCGGGTTGCGCGAGCCGACACACTGGATGAAGCCGATGCGGCGAGGGCGCTGGTGGTCCGACGGCCGCACGAAGTGGCCAGCGGTCGGCCCACCGGCGCAGATCAGGCGCTCGAACTCCATCGAGGTGATGACGTTGTCGAATCGGGAGTAGCCGTACTCGTCCATCGCCGTCGGGTCGTAGACATCGAGGCCGATGGCGACCACGATCGCCCCGACCTGGCGGGTCACCAGCTCGTCGGCGTCGTCGAAGTCGATGGCCTTCTTGTCACAGACCTCGGCGCACTTGCCGCAGGCGATGGGGTTGTTGCCGAGGCAGCTGCCCATGTCGAGGATGTAGGAGCAGGGGACCGCCTGCGGGAACGGGATGTAGATCGCCTTGCGGGTCGACAGACCCATCTGGTACTCGTCGGGCATCGCCACCGGACAGACCGCGGCGCACTCGCCGCAGGCGTTGCAGGCGGTGGCGTCGACGTAGCGCGCCTTCTTGCGGATTCCGACCGTGAAGTTGCCGACGTAGCCGGCGACCTCTTCCACCTCGGAGTAGGTCATGAGCTCGATGCGTCGATGCCGACCGGCATCGATGGCCTTCGGCCCGAGGATTCAAATCGAGCAGTCCATCGTCGGGTAGGTCTTGTCGAGCTGCGCCATGATGCCGCCGAGAGACGGCTGCTTCTCGACCAGCACCACCTCGTGGCCCT
>CAZKKP010000003.1:26095-29101 GCA_964553295.1 uncultured Thermoanaerobaculia bacterium
CGGCGAGCTCGAGCGCCGCCTCGATGCCGGCGACGCCGCCGCCGATGACCAGCGCCCGGCGCGTGACCGGCACCGCCATCTCGTGCTGCTCCTCGAGGAAGCGGGCGCGTGCGACCGCGCTGGCGACGAGGTCCGAGGCCTTGGCTGTGGCCCCCTCCCAGTCCCCTGGATGGACCCAGGAGCAGTGCTCCCTGAGGTTGGCCATCTCCATCAGATAGGGGTTGAGCCCCGCCTCGAGCACGCACTGCCGGAAGGTCGGCTCGTGCTGCCGCGGCGTGCACGAGGCGACCACGACCCGGTTGAGTCGGTGCTCGGCGATCGCACGCTTGATCTCGTTCTGCCCGGGGTCGGCGCAGGTGTAGGCGTTGCGCACCACGCAGACGACGTCGTCGAGGCGGGTCGCGTGCTCGACCACCCTGGCGGTGTCGACCGCCCCGGCGATGTTGAGCCCGCAGTCGCAGACGAAGACGCCGATGCGCAGCTCGCGGTCCCTGTCGAGAGTGGCCATGTCAGTGCTCCCGTCCCTCCTGGTGGTTGTGGTTGCGGGGTCCTGGGGAAGCCTTCGCGGACATCGCGCCCCCCCGGCCTCAGGCGAGCGCCGCCGCCACGATCTCGGCGACGTCGCGCATCTCGATCGACACCTCGTGACCGAGGTTCGGGTCCTTCATCGCGCAGCGCAGGTGGATCTGGCACTTCGGGCAGGCGGTGACCAGTACCTCGGCGCCGGTCGCCCGGGCCTCTCGAAGCCGCTCGACCTGCAGCTGTTTCGAGTGGCGGTCGCAGCTCGTCCAGGCGCCGCCGGCGCAGCAGGCGGCGCTCCCCCGGCTGCGTCGCATCTCGCGCAGGGCCAGCCCGGGGACGGCGGCCAGCGCCCGCCGCGGCGCCTCGACCTCGCCGAGGTGGCGGCCGAGCCGGCAGGGGTCCTGGAAGGTCACCGCATGGTGACTTCCGGCGCCGAGACTGAGCTCCGCACCACGCTCCACCAGCAGCTCGGAGAGGTGCAGGATGCGCGGTCCGGCGCCCTCGAAGAAGGGCCGATAGTCGATCTTCCAGGTGCGCACGCACTCGGCGCAGGGCACCACCAGGGTGTCCGCTCCCGAGGCCCGCACCAGCTCGACGTTGTGCCTGGCGAGCAGGTCGAAGCCCTGGCGGTCGCCGCTCCACAGCAGGTCGTGGCCGCAGCAGCGCTCCAGGGCTGAGACCACCGGCGTCTCGCCGAGGGCGTTGAGGATCCGGACCGCGGCGCGGCTCGCGGCGAGCGTGGTCAGGCCGAGCTCGGGGAAGAAGGCGTCGTAGTAGGGGGTGCAGCCGACCCACAGGAAGACCCGGCCGCGCTCGGGCTCGGTGCGCAGGTCGCCGTCGAGCCAGCCGAGCCGCTGCTGGGTGGTGCCTCCGTGGGCCATCATGCGCATCAGCGACTGCAGCGCGCCGCCGTGCGGGCACTCGGGCTCGTGGCCGCCGGCGAAGGCCCGCTCGCGCAGCCCCCGGACCAGCTCCAGGTAGTCCACCTCCGCCGGGCAGCGGCTCGAGCACAGCGCGCAGGTGAGGCACGCGGCGAGCCCCTCGGGGGCGCCGTTGAAGTCCCCGGCGATCGCGGCCGCGACGTGGCGGCGTGGGCTCAGGCGGCCGCCGATCCGGGCCACCGGGCACGAGGCCGTGCACTTGCCGCAGTCATAGCAGGCCCAGGCACGGGTGTCGCGGGCCAGCGGTTCCATCATCCCCTCCTCATGCCTCGGCCGGCTGTCGTGCCGGCGAGAGCGGGCTCGGGCCGAGGGACCGGACCTGGTCGGTGAAGTCGTCGACCACCTGGGCGAAGCGGGCGCCCTCGGCGGCGGAGATCCACTCCAGCCGCAGCCGGCCGTCCTCGAGCCCGAGCACGGCGAGCATCCGCTTGGTCTTGTCGAACTGCTCGACGGCGCGCTCGTTGCCGAACAGGTAGTGACAGTCGCCGAAGTGGCAGCCCGAGACCAGCACCCCGTCGGCCCCCCGCTCGAAGGCGCGCAGCACGAAGGCGGGCTGGATGCGTCCCGAGCACATCACGCGGATCATGCGGAAGTGGGGCTGGTGCGCGATCCGCGACACGCCGGCGGTGTCGGCGCCGGCATAGGAGCACCAGTTGCAGGCGAAGACGACGATCGAGGGCTGCCAGCCCGGAGTCGCGGCCGGGCGACCCTCGAGAATCTTCGCCGACCAGGGTGGTACGGGCGAGGCGTCTGGCTGGCTCATGGCCGGGCCTCCTCGAACAGGGCGTCGATCTGCGCCAGCAGCTGCCGGTCGGTGTAGTGTTGGGCCGCGATCGCCCCGGACGGGCACCAGCTGGCGCAGGTGCCGCAACCCTTGCACATGGAGGGGTTGATCTCGGCTGCGAAAACCCCGGGTTCACCCTCGACGAGGGACGGCGCCCGGAACTCGCAGAGCTCGACGCACTGGCCGCAGCCCCGGCAGCGCGCTTCGTCGACCACCGCCACCGCGGGATCGAGCCGGATCTGGTCGTGGGCGAGGAACACCGTCGCCTTGGCTGCCGCCGCCGAGGCCTGGGCGACCGAGTCGACGATGTCCTTGGGCCCCTGCAGGGTTCCGGCGAGGAGCACCCCCTCGACCGCGGTCTCGACCGGCGCCAGCTCCGGGTGGCGCTCGAGGAAGAAGCCGTCGAGGCCGACCGGCGCCTTCAGCAGATCGTGGAAGAAGGCGGTCGCCGGCTGGCGGGGGCGCATCCCGACCGACAGGACCACCAGGTCGGCCGGCGCCTCGAGGGTCCGACCGAGCAGGTCGTCGGGGCAGCGCACGGCCCGCGCCCGGCCCTCGCCTACCACCTCCGGCCGCGCCCCTGGCGGGATCCGGACGAACAGCACCCCGGCGCCGCGGGCCTTGCGGTACATCTCCTCGGCCCCGGTCGAGACGGTGCGGATGTCGCGGTAGAAGACCGTGGTGTCGATGCCCCGCCCGGCGAGCTCGAGGGCCTGCTTGACCGCGGTCGGACAGCAGTAGCGCGAGCAGCCCGAGAAG
>CAZKKP010000004.1:0-11552 GCA_964553295.1 uncultured Thermoanaerobaculia bacterium
CGGCGACGACCTGATGCGGGATGCAGCGGAAATGCTGCTGGCCGAGATGTAGGGCGTGGCGCGGGGGATGGGCCGCGACCGGGTCGGGTGAGCGGTGGCACGGAGGATCCTCGGGATCGACCCGGGCTCGGCAGCCACCGGCTGGGCGCTGGTCGTCGCCGACGGCAACCGGTTCCGCCTCGAAGACGCGGCGGTCTTTCGACCGCGCGGGGCGACCCGGGAGGTGCGGCTGGCGGCTCTCGCCGGCCAGCTCGACGACCTGCTGGCGCGCCTCGTGCCCGATGCGGCGGCGGTGGAGACCCCGTTCACCGGCCGCAATCCGAGTTCGGCCCTGCGCCTTGCCGAGACCCGGGGAGTGATCCTGTCGCGCCTCGGGGTGTCGGCGGTGGCGGTCCACGCCTACTCCCCAGCGGCGGTCAAGCTGGCGGTGGTCGGGACCGGCAACGCCGACAAGCGGCAGGTTGTGTACATGGTCGTCCGCCTGCTCGCTCTCGAGCGACCGCTGCCCCAGGACGCCGCGGATGCCGCGGCCGTCGCCCTGACGCACCTCCATTCGACACGGTGGCTGGATCGGCGTTGACGGTCGCGAAAACCGCGTGCTAGGATGCCCTGCCCGTGTCTACCGGTGCGGGTCGATCCACAGAACGGCTCGGTGGATCAGCGAGTTGCCACGGACTTTCGGGTGGTCCACAATGAGCCGCGACGGAGTTGGAACTCATCGCTGCTCGAACACTCAGACTGGTTGGGGAGGAACGACCGTGACTGGACAGGTGGCTGAGTATTTTCGGCAAGGTGGCATCTGGATGTACCCTCTGTTGTTCTTCTCGGTGTTGGCGTTGACCGTCATCATCGAGAGGTTCATCGTCTTCAACAAGGCGAAGATCAACGTCAACGAGTTCCTGACCAAGATCCGCAAGGCGCTGCTGGTCAACCGCAACGTCAAGGAGGCGATCAAGGTCTGCGAGCAGAATCGCGGCCCCGTCGCCTCGGTCATGAAGGCCGGCCTGCTGCGCTACGGTCACACCCGCGACGACATCGAGAAGACCATCGAGAACGCCGCGCTGTATGAGCTCGACCGGCTCGAGAAGCGCATGGGCGTGCTCGCGACCACCGCGAACGTCTCGCCGATGCTCGGCTTCCTCGGCACGGTCACGGGCATGATCAAGTCCTTTGCGACGCTCGCCGAGCAGGGTCTGACCAACCCGGCAGCCGTCGCGATCGGCATCTCCGAGGCGCTCATCACGACCGCCACCGGGCTGATCATCGCGATCCCGGCCCAGCTCGCCTACAACTGGTACACCACCAAGATCACCCGGTTCGTGCGCGACATCGAGACCGCGACCAACATGTTGATGGAGACCTTCATCGAGATGGACAGCCAGCGCTACGGGCAGGAGAGCGCCGAGTAGGCTCGGGACGAAGAAGGGAGAGCCGCAATGGCACTCGTCCGCGACAGGAACCGCAAGACCGGCGCCCAGATCTTCACGGCCTCGATGGCGGACATCGTCTTCCTGCTCATCGTGTTCTTTGTCCTGACGTACAAGGTCGAGGTCGACCGCACCAAGATGCAGCTCCCGGACACCTGGATCCGCAACAAGATCCCCGAGAAGGCCGCGGTGGTGTCGATCTCCCCGCCGTCGGAGGGCAACGTCATCCGGGTGTCGACGGGCGAGGAGATGTCCCTGCCGGTGAGCACCGACGAGGAGGTCGTGACCTTTGCCTCGACCCTGGTGGCACAGGATCCGACGAAGGAGTTCATCATCAAGGCGGACGAGTCCGTGCCCTATGAGCGGGTCGACGTGGTCCTCGACGCCCTCAAGCAGTCCAAGGTGCGCGTGATCTATCTCCTGTCCGATCAGAAGACCGTGCAGAACTGAGGCGGGGGCGACCATGGCTCTGAGCATCAAGAAGAAGCAGGTCGAGTCGGAGATCTTCACCGGCTCGATGGCCGACATCTCGTTCCTGTTGATCATCTACTTCATGATCACCTCGGCCTTCTCCGCGACCCGCGGCCTTGACTTCGCCCTGCCCGAGGACCAGGACACCCCCGAGATCAAGCAGGAGGACTCGGTGGACGTGTTCGTCCAGCCGGGTGGCGGGATCATGGTCGACGGCAAGCCGATGCCCCTGGAGGGCTTGCTACCCTACGTCGGCGAGAAGCTGCGACAGAACCCCGAAAAGCCGGTGATCCTGCGTACCGACCCGCAGGCCACCTACGGCGACATGATCACGGTCTTCGACGAGCTGCGCCGGGCGCCGGACAAGATCGACCTCGAGATCAAGACCATCTCGATTCCCACCCAGCGTGAGATCGAGAACATCTGGGCCATGCTCGGGATCGCGCAGTAGTGGAAGGAGAATGCCCATGAACGAGGCGCGCACGCCCGTCACCGAGGCTGTCGGCCAGATGCCGCCGACCGTCATCGAGATCATCGCCCAGGAGGAGGCGGAGGATCGCTCCTTCATGCGCTGGGCCGTGGGTCTGGCGATGGTCCTGCACGTCGTGCTCTTCGTGGTCACCTGGCCGTCGTTCGCCGGCGGCCTCAGGGACGCGAGCGAGAAGCGGACCAAGATCTACGTCGTCAAGCAGGTCAAGTTCAAGCAGCCGCCGCCGCAGCAGCAGCAGCAGATTCCGAAGCCGAAGACCAAGAAGGTCCCGATCCCCGACCCGACGCCCGATGAGCCCGAACCGATCCGCGACGAGAAACCTGACGAGGACGTCAGCTTCGCGTTCGACGAGAACCTCGTCCTCGGGGTCCCCGATGCTCCGCCGCCACCCGAGCCGGACGGTCCGGTGCGCTTCGTCGTCGGCGGTAACATCACCGAGCCGGTGAAGATCAGCGGTCCCAACCCGGTCTACCCGGAGGCCGCGCGGCGAGCTCGGATCCAGGGTGTCGTCGTGCTGGAGTGCACGATCGGCAAGGATGGCTCGGTCAAGGAGACGAAGGTTCTCAGGGGCCTCCCCCTCGGCCTGACCGAGGCGGCGGTCGAGGCGGTCCAGCGCTGGCAGTTCAAGCCGTCGACCCTCAACGGCAAGCCTGTCGAGGTGCTCTACATCCTGACCGTTCGCTTCAACCTGCAGTAGACTGGCGTTTGATGGCACTTCAGGGCTCTCTTTCCGAGCTGTCGCTGCCCGACGTCATCCAGCTCGTCAGTGTGTCGGGCAAATCCGGGGCCTTTCACCTGGACCGCGACGGCGAGCAGGGGAAGATCTACCTGCGCGACGGCCAGATCGTCGACGCCTACGTGGGCGGTCTGCGGGGAGAGCATGCGGTGTACGAGATGGCGATCTGGTCGAGCGGTGAGTTCGCCTTCCAACCGGGCGACCTCGCTGACCAGCAGACGGTGCACAAGTCCAACGCGAACTTGATGATGGAGGCGGCGAGACGGCTTGACGAGTGGCGCGTCCTGTCGCGCAAGATCGCCTCCCTCGACCTGATTCCCTTCTTCCCGCCACGCGCCGGCGGCCAGGACCAGGTCACTCTGAGTCCCCATGAGTGGATCCTGGTGACCCGGGTCGACGGTGCACGCTCGATCGAGGAGATCGCCGCGCTCTTGCAGTGGTCGGCATTCGACGTGTCGAAGCTGCTCTTCGGGATGATCACCTCCGGCTTGGTGGCCCTCCGCCCGCCCGGCGAGGGCGGCAGCGGCGCGCGCCTCGACGCGGGACCGAGCCCGGTGACCCTCCTCGGCCTCGCGGACAAGGTCCGCTCGGTCGCCCTCAGTGTCGTTGGTGCGGGTGGCGAGCGTACGATCGAGAAGCAGTACGCGGGCGCCCGGATGCAGATCGAGCGCGGCGCGGGACTTTCCGCCATTCGCGACATGGTCGAGCAGCACAGCAAGGCGATCTCGCTGCTCAAAGGAGCGGATGTCGCTGCGATGTTTGACGAGCAGGTCTATCCACTTCTCGGCGAAGTCCGGGAGTGACCTGGGGGGAATCATGGCGTTCAGAGAGAGCCTTCGGCTCGCGGTGGCACTCAGTCTCGCGCTCTCGCTGGCGCTGACCGCAGCGGCGAGCGACGACTGGAGTCGTGGCCTGGAGGCCTTCAACAAGAAGGACTACGCCGCCGCGGTGAACGAGTTCGAGGCGGTGATCCAGCGGGCGCCGACCTATCCGGGTGGATACTACATGCTGGGTCTCACGCAGCGGGCGCAGGGCAAGTCCAGCCAGGCGATCGGCAACCTGCGCAAGGCGGTCGAGCTCGACGCCGCCACTCCGCTGTACAAGATCGAGCTGGGCAACACCCTGGTCCAGGCCGGGCAGTACCAGGACGCCTTCAGCGTTCTGAGACCACTCGACCTCGGCAGCCTGCCGGCGAACCTCAAGACTCCCTACGCACTCGCCCTGGCCAAGGCGGCGAGCGAGGTCGGACAGCCCCAGGTGGCGATCCCGGTCTTGACCCAGCAGTCGCGGGCTGACGGTCGGAACGCCAGCCTCTTCCAGGCGCTCGGCGCCTCCCATGCCGCGGTCGAAGACCACGCCAAGGCCTTCGAGGCGTACAAACGGGCGCACCAGCTGGCGCCGGCGAACCAGGAGCTGGGCCGCTCAGCGGTGCGCGCCGGAATCGCCGTCGCCCGGCGGTCGACCAACGAGGCCGCGAAGACCGCTGCCTACTCCGAGGCGGCCGCGATCGCCGAGCAGCTCGCCGCCGCCGCCCCGACCTTCGACCATTTCCTCCTCGCGGGCGAGGCCTGGATGGGTGCGGCACAGTACCGCAAGGCCATCTCGTGGTTTGACAAGGCCCGCGCCAAGCAGAGCCAGAACGTCCTCGTGTACTACTACTCCGCGCAGAGCCACACCTCCCTCGGCCAGCTCGACACGGCGCTCGCCGAGCTCCAGCAGGCGCTCAAGATCGGCGTGCCGGCCGGGCGGCTGCGAACCCAGGTTTACAGCCAGCTCGGCTTCGTCTACGACAAGAAAAAGGACTACGAGCGGGCGAGGAGCGCCTACCAGGAGGCCGGCAACACCGCCAAGGTCGCGGAGATGGTGAGCAAGGCCGATCTCGCGGCGCAGAACGTCCAGGCCGCGGCCGAGCAGGAGGAGTTCCGCCGCCGGCTGGCGGCGCTCGAGCTGCAGATCACCGAGCTCGAGAAGCTCGGCGAGGTGGCCCAGGCCAGCGAGCTCCGCAAGCAGCTCGACGAGCTGCGCAAGGCTCTCGGCGACTGACACCGTCAGCCGCCCATGGCTGGCGGCGATTTCAAGTCTCGAGCGTCAGGTGCGCGTGGCGGCTCAGGGTCAGCATTGCGGCGAGCAGCGGCAACCCGAGGCCCAGGCCCAGGCAGCCGAGGACCAGCCACCACGGCGCCGTCACCGGCGGCAGCCCGAGGCCCGTCGTCAGGCGGGAGACGGCAGCACAGGCGGCGAGGGTGCCACTGGCTGCGACCATGCCCGCGAGCAGCCCCGGGGCCGCGACCGCCACCAGGAATGGTCCGCGCACCGTGCTCTCGGTGGCGCCCACAAGGCGCATGATGGTGATCTCATCAGCGTGTCGGTACAGCTCCAGGTGCACCCAGACCGCGGCGAGCATCGCGGCAGCCAGGAGCAACGCCATGGCACAGGCGCCAAGCAGCGTGGCCAAACGTCGCGCGCTCCTGCCGAGGGTTTCGAGCAGGGATGAGCTCGGTCCGACGGCGATCACCCGGGGGCTCTCGAGCAGGGCCGAGACCCTGGCCCCGTCATCGGCTTCGACCTCGAACAGTGGCGGCAGGAGTCGCCCACCATCCTGCTGCAGCAGGTCCTTGAGGTAGGGAAACCAGGTGGCCATACGCTCGCCGAGCTCATGCCCCGGCACCTCGCGAACGCTCGGGAAGCCGTACCGACTCGTCACCTCGGCAACCCAGGCCGCTCGCTGCTCCGCGTCCATCTGCGGATGCAGGAGCACCGGCACGACGACGGTCGCCGAGGCGACACCGACCAAGGGTTGCAGCCAGAGCGCAGCGGCGGCGGTCAGACCCCCGAGGGCGAGGGGGATGGCGACCGCCAGCCCGAGGCCCACCGACAGCCCGAGCCGCGACCGTACCAGGGAGAGCCCCTCGCGCATGGCGTGCCGGATCATGGCGGCCAGCTCCCGTCGTACTCGATAGAGCCCTTGTGCAGCACCAGGGTGCGCGCCGGAATCGCCGCCAGGAGCGCCTGGTCGTGGGTCGCGACCATCACCGTCGCCCCCTGGTAGTTGATGTCGCAGAGCAACGACAGCAGCTCGGCGGCAAGGTCCGCGTCGAGGTTGCCGGTCGGCTCGTCGGCGAGGATCAGTCTCGGCTGGTAGGCGAGAGCCCGTGCGATGGCGACTCTCTGCTGCTCGCCGCCGGACAGCGCGTCTGGCAGCGCCGACTGGCGGTGGTGAAGACCGAGGCGCTTGAGGATCTGATACGCGCGGCCGTGCGCCTCGCGGTCCGCGATGCCGTGAATCTGCATCACGAAGGTGACGTTTGCGAGCACGCTCTTGCGACGCAGGAGCTTGAAATCCTGAAAGATGACCCCGACCTTGCGACGCAGGAGCGGCAGCTGCGAGCGGCTCAGCCGGTCCACCCGAAGGCCTGCCACCCAGACCTCCCCGGAGGTCGGGTTGTCGGCGGCATACAGCAGCCGCAGCAAGGTGGTCTTGCCGGCGCCCGAGGGGCCGGTGAGAAAGACGAACTCCCCCGCCTCCACGTTCAAGTCGATGTCGCGAAGGACCTTGCGCCGTTCGTAGTCCTTGCTCACCTGGCGGAGGCGAATCATCGCCGCACCGCCCTCACTCCGGTCGTGCGAGCGGATGTTCCGCACGGCCCGACGTTCGGATTGTCCCCGAATCTGGCGGCATGAGTGCGTCTCACCGGGGCCCGGATTGTACCATTGGCAGCGATGGTTCAGGAGGTGAAGCACTCGGGCGCGCAGCTCGTCGCCATCGGCGGGGAGGAGGCATGGCAGGTGGCGCGGGCGTCAGCCGTGGTGCTGTTCGGCCGCGGCCCGGCGAACGGGCCGGTCGACGCCGAGCGGAGGATGGCCGAGGCGGTCACTCATCTCGCCCCTGCCGTAACCGCTGCTCGCTGGGCTCGGCAGGTTCACGGTCGGGTCATCGCTTCGGTTGCCGCCGAGCCGTCCAGACCGCTCGTTGGCGCCTACTGCGTCGGTCGGTGTGACGGCCTCGTCACAGCCGATCCCGGCATGGCTTTGGCGGTCTGGACGGCCGACTGCGTGCCCCTGCTGCTCGACGGCGGCGAGGCGGTGGCCGCCGTCCACGCCGGCTGGCGGGGCCTGGCGCGCGGTGTCGTCGCCCGGGCCGTGCGCCGTCTCGAGCTCGAGTTCGGCGTGAGACCGGCCGGTCAGCAGGCCTTCCTCGGACCCGCCGTCGCCCCCTGCCACTACCCGGTCGGCCCCGAGGTGGTCGCCGCCCTCGCCGAGCTGGGTGAGCCCACAGAGCGCTGGCTCATCGGCGGCGATCGGGTCGATCTCCGCCGCCTGATCGCCGCCTGTCTCCACCGTCTCGGTGTGCCGGTGGTCGAGTTCGTCGCCGGTTGCACCTGCTGCGATGGGCGCCTGGCGTCCTTTCGGCGCGACGGCGATCGGGCCGGTCGTCAGTGGTCGCTGATCGCCCGGCGCGCCGGGTGACCGGCGCGAGACCGGCTCATCCCGCGTCGGTTCCACCGTCCGCCCCTGTCGTCTCCCCGGTCTCCACCAGGCCCCGGAGCTGGCCGCAGGCAGCGGCGACGTCGAGCCCCTTCGACCAGCGCACCGTCACCGTCAGGCCGGCGTCGCGCAGAGCGGCGGCGAAGAGGTCGACCGTCCTGGCGGCCGGACGGCGGAACTCGGGAAAGTGCACGGCGTCCTCGTTGAGGGGGATGACGTTGACCTTGGTGGGAATGGCGCGGATCAGTCGGGCGACCATCCGGGCGTCGGCGACGGCGTCGTTGAAGCCCGCGATGAGCACGTATTCGAAGGTGATGCGACGACCGCGCTCGAGGGGGAAGTCGCGCACGGCGGCGATCAGCTCCTCGAGCGGGTAGCGGGCCGCGATCGGCATGATCCGCAGCCGCCGCTCCTGGTCGGGGGCGTTGAGCGAGAGTGCGAGCTTGGGGCGGCGGGCGCGCTCGCCGAGCCAGCGGATGCCCGGGACGATTCCCGCCGTGGACACGGTGATCCGGCGCGGGCTCACCCGCTCGAGGAGGGCGTCGAGAGCCTCCCCCAGCGCACCTCGATTGAGCAGCGGCTCACCCATCCCCATGAACACGACGTTGACCCGGTCGATGTCGCCGGCCAGGTCACGGGTCATGACCCGGAACTGGCCAACGATCTCCCCGGCGCTCAGGTTACGGCCGGCGCCGAGAGCGCCGGTGACGCAGAAGGTGCAGCCCACGGCGCAGCCGGCCTGGGACGAGAGGCACACGGTCAGCTTGCGACCGTCGGGCATCCGAACCCCTTCGACGGCGGCGCCGTCGGCGAGACCGAAGAGGTACTTCACCGAGCCGTCACGGCTGTGCTGGACCCGCCGGACCTCCGGATCAGCCAGGCTGAATCGCGTCTCGAGATCCGAACGCACCGCCTTCGGCAGGTCGGTCATCTCGGAAAACGAGCGCGCCTCTCGGTGCACCACCCAGGAGGCCACCTGTCGGGCCTGGAACGGCCGGCCGACGTGGGGCTCGACCAGGGTCGTGATGGCCGCCGCCGTTCTCCCGACGAGGTCGATCATCCGCGCCGCCGCTCCCTTCCCGCGCCTGTGCTCGGACGCCGGAGTCAACCCGACCGGGCCCCTGCTTGTTCCCGAGCGCAGCTTCGGATAGCGTGAGCGCGGCAAAGGTGACCGACCGATTCCCCAGGTTGCCGCTCGAGATCGAGCGCCACGGCCCCTGGCGCCGCCTGGCGCCGCTCGCTGGCGACGCCTCGCAGCGACGGTATGCCAGGCTCTGGCGGGCCGGCTCCGGGACGGCCATCGCGGTGCTCTACCCGGTCGGCGCCGAGCAGGTGCTGGCGCGGGATCTCGAGGTGCGCACCTGGCTCGAGGTCAGGGGCCTTAGGGTTCCGCGGCTGCTGGCCGCCGCCACGGCGGAGGGCTGGGCCTTGCTCGAGGACTTCGGCGCCGAGGACGCGGCGACCGGGCTGGTGGCACTCGACGACTCCGGCCGGGCCGCCGCCCTCTCGCGGCTGCTCGACCCCCTCGAAGCTCTTGCCCGGCTCGACCCGGAGGACCTGCCATCGTGGACAACGCCGCTCGACCGCGACCGGCTGCGCTGGGAGCTCTGTGGTTTCGAGCTGTGGTACTTGAGGCACGCGCGGCGGCTGTCGCCGAGCGCGGGAGTCGGCGCCTGGCTCGACGAGTTCGCCGCGGAGTGCGCGGCGGCGCCAACCCGTGTCTGCCATCGTGACTACCACCTGAACAACCTCTTCCTGCTCGATGACGGCTCAGTCGGGATCATCGACTTCCAGGACGTGCTGGTCGGACCTGAGGCCTACGATCTCGTCTCACTGGTCGGCGAACGGGATGCCCTGGAGCTGGTAAGCCAGCCTCTGCGGCAGGCGGCGGTTCAGAGCTGGGCGGCGCGGACCGCGGTTGCAGCGGGTTGGCCGCGGCGGGTCACGGTCATCGCCGCACAGCGCGGTCTCAAGGTCCTCGGCACCTTCGCCCGTCTCGAAGCGACCCGGCGGACGGCTTACGGCAGGTGGCTCGAGCCCCTGGCCGCCTCGACGGCACGACTTCTCGGGGCCGTTGGCGCGCCGGGGGAGCTGGTGGGACTTCTGCTACACTCCTCCGGTCAAGGAGGCCCGCATGTTCGGTAGCCTCGGCCTTCCCGAGCTCCTCGTCATCCTCGTCATCGTGCTGGTGCTGTTCGGCGTCAACAAGCTGCCGCGCCTTGGCAAGGGGCTCGGCGAGGGCATCCGGAACTTCAAGGACTCTCTTCGGAGCCGCCCGGACGGCGAGGACGACACCGACGACAAGAGCGCACCCTCCGCGTGACCTTCAGGGCTCCCGACAACCCTCTCGTGTTGCTACCCTGAAGCTTCGACGACGTGGCCCGTGAGCCTCACGCCATGCAGATGCGCTGCGTTCCGAACCCCGAGCTGATCCACTTCCTGCGGCGCGAGCCGCGGCTCAAGAACGCGTCCTACGACCTCGACCTGGGGGCGATCTTCTGCGACATCCTCACCCGGGCCAACGACTTCCTGCCCTCCGAGGCGGGCTCCATCTTCCTCGACGAGCCGGCCACCGAAGGCGAGGAGGGTCATGAGCCGCAGCTTGTCCTGATCGCCTGCTTCGGCGCCGTTGCCCAACGGCTGGTCGGTATGCGCTTCCGCGCCAACAGCGGCATCGTCGGGGAGGTCTACCAGACCGGTCGGGCCTATCGCTCCGCGACGCCCCAGCAGGATCCTCTCTTCCTCCGTGGGCCGGGCGCCAACATGGGTTTTCGGATCCAGTCGGTGGTCTGTGCGCCGCTGCACGTGGAGGGACGGACCCTGGGGGTCATCGAGCTGCTCAACCACCGCCAGGCCGTCGGCTAC
Organism: uncultured Thermoanaerobaculia bacterium; assembly: GCA_964553295.1. Lineage (GTDB taxonomy): Bacteria > Acidobacteriota > Thermoanaerobaculia > Thermoanaerobaculales > Sulfomarinibacteraceae > CAZKKP01. Next base: position 10,475 of record CAZKKP010000004.1, read on the forward strand.
ACGGACCCGGACCTCAAGCTCCTCGAGATCTTCGCGCAGACGATCTCGGCCTCGATCGTCAACGCCGTGGAGGCGCAGCGCTCCCGTGAGCTCGCCAAGCGCGACGACCTGACCGGGCTGTACAACGACCGCTATCTCCACCACGCCCTGTCCAACCTCGTCGCCGCGGGCCTCGAGTCGGGCGAGGAATGTGGCCTGATCTTCCTCGACCTCGACCACTTCAAGTCGGTCAACGACCGCCATGGGCACCTCATCGGCAGCCGGGTGTTGCACGAGATCGGCGGCCTTCTCCAGCAGATCCTGCCGGGGCCGGCGGTCGCCGCCCGCTACGGCGGCGACGAGTTCGTGATCGTCATTCCCGGGGCGGGCCGACAGGAGCTCTTCTGGGTCGCCGAGACGGTACGCCAGAACGTCGAGTCCTCCGTCTTCCTCGAGCAGCCAGATCCGGAGGACCCGGTCAACTACCCTGCCCTGTGTATCCAGGGCATCCTGAGCTGCAGCGTCGGCATCGCGGCCCTCCAGGCGGACGTGGTGCCGACCCTGGCCGACGCCGCGGATCCCGTCGCAGCCAAGAACGAGCTCATGCGCCTCGCCGACGCCAGCATGTACCGCGCCAAGGAGCTCGGCCGCAACCTGACGGTGGCAGCCTGGCTCGACGCGGCAGGGGCACGGGAAGGCCCGGCCTCGGGAACCGGTTCCCAGCGGTAGGACGCCCGGGCAGCGGACAACGTCCGACGGGGTCCGGGGAGGGTCCATGGTTGCGTCGGAGAACCGCGCCGAGGTCATCAGGGTGCTGCTGCTCGAGGCCCTGCAAGCGGAGCATGTCGAGGTGCACGACGACAGCGGGCAGCACCTCGGCCACGTCGGTGCGGCGGCCGGCGGCGGCCACTATCGCGTGCTCGTCGTGTCCCGACGTTTCGTGGGTCTGAGCCGCCTTGCCGCGCAGCGGCTCGTCTACCGGGCCCTGGGGACGCTGCTGGAGCGAGACATCCACGCCGTGCAGATCCGAACCCTGACCCCCGATTCCTGGCGAAGTCGGGAATGACGGCCGGGCCGCACATCCGGCAGCGAGAGGTCC
>CAZKKP010000004.1:11562-28930 GCA_964553295.1 uncultured Thermoanaerobaculia bacterium
CGGGCTGGTCAGCACTCTGCGGACCATGAAGGCGACGGTGCCCAGGCTGGCGACGAGCAGCACCACGAAAAGGACGAAGTTGAGCCACTGCGGCGCGACCGTGGCGATCGGTTGAAGGCTGGTGGCCGGCTCCAGGTAGAGCATCCGCACCTGGTGTCGGGTGACGGTCATGACGGCGATGACCAGCGCCAATGCGATCACCGTCCCCTGCACTGTCGGCATGCTCTCCACCGGGTCGCGAACCCGGGAGACCATCATCAGGAGCCCGAGTGCGCCGAGGATCGACAGCCCGAGGGGCACCATGGTGGCCGCGCCGCCCCGCATGAAGGCGCCGAGCACCGGCTCCGGCAGCAGGAAGAGCAGCAGGAAGCCGTCGACCACCTGCAGCACCGTGGTCCACAGCAGCCAGCTCCAGCCGTGCTGCGCGATGCGACGGTTGAGACCCGGCTCGACACCCCGGCGCGCCTGGCGCACGGCCCACCACGCCGCCAGGCCGCCGCTGAAGCCGAGCCCGGCGAGCACATAGTGGAGCAGTCGCGGGAGGTACGTCGGATCGGCGAGAACCAGCCAGGGGTCGGCCGCAAAGCTCGCCCACTGGCCGGGCTGGGTGTGGACGAGGTGCACCGCGACGTGGATCCCGGCGATGACCAGGAAGAGCAGCGCCGCGGCCACGATCCACACTCCGCCGCCGCGGCCGCGCTCCGGAGCGCCCTTGAACTTGTACAGGTACGAGGAGTAGTAGCCGAGCATGAGCAGCAGCACCAGCGCCAGCCCGGCGCCGCCGATCAGGATGGCGCCGGCGTAGAAGAACTGCTGGTACAGCACCTGGATGAAGAGGAGGGGGGCGATGCCGGTGGTGATGGTCAGCGAGATGCCGTAGCCGTTGACCACGGTCAGCCGGGTGGCGATCCGTCCCCTCGGGTCGTCCTGCCGGCCGCCGCTGGCCAGGTGGGCGACGGCGGCGAGGAGGGGGCCGCCGAGGGTCAGGTTGATGAAGAGCAGGTGGAGGAAGAAGGTGAAGACCAGGAGACTGTGGAACAGCCAGACCGGCCCCGGGAGGCCGGCGGCGTCGAGCGCGGGAATCAGGCTCGGGTCGACCATCACACACCTCCGAGGCGGGCCAACCTGGGGCTCTCGCCATTCTGGTCGGTCAGGGTGGAGAGGTAGGCCACCAGGGCTTCGAGCTCACGGTCGTCGGCAACTAGCGGCGGCATCGACGGGAACTCGGTCTGGTGGGTGTCGAACAGGGCGCCCGGGTCTGCTGTCTCGTACTGCTCGCCCATCGCCCGCAGGCGCTCCGCGGCCAGGGCGATCATCGCCAGGTTGAGGTCGCGGATCATCCCCGGGTCGGAGCGGATGTCCTCGGGGTCGGGCAGCATGGCGCGCATCTCCTCGGCCGTGACGTCCCGATGGCAGCCACGGCACTCGCGGTCGAAGGCGCGGTTGCCCGAGCCCGCCGGCTCGTCGGCGGCCACCGCGAGCACGTCGGCGACGGTCGGCAAGGCCCGCCGGATGCTCTGGTAGCCGTCGAGGGTGTGGCAGCTCGCACACTGGACCCGGAAGAGGTGGCGACCGAAGGCGACCGGGTCCTCGACCCCGTCCACCGCGACCCAGCCGGTGCGGGCGGCGACGCCGGACCTGTTGAGCTCGGCGACGTCGGCCACCGCGAGACCGTTCGAGAAGATGTAGCTGTGGATGAGGAACGGCTTGCGGACGCCCTCCCGGAGCCGTTCGTAGCCGCCGAAGAAGAGGAAGCCGGCGACCATCGTGACCACGGCAACGGGTACCTTGAAGGCTCGCGGCAGCGCCACCATGACCGCCACCGCCAGGACCAGCACGACGGCTAGCGCCCACAGGGTGAGGGAGCGGGTGTCGGCCAGGGTCGGCAGCGACGGCTCGGCGCCGCGGAAGACGCGAAGGACCGTCTGGGGCAACGCCGCCTCCCACCACCGGTAGCCGGCGTAGGAGATCACCGCGCCGCCGACCAGCCACCAACCGAGGTAGCGCACCAGCCTGGGCCGCTGGTCGCTGGGGGCCCTCAGCGCGCTGAAGGCGAGGAAGACGGTCGCCATCATCAGGCAGATGCCGGTGCGCAGCAGCAGCGACGGCCAGTAGGTCGGGTTGAAGAAGCCGTGCCAGAACTCGCGGTTCACCAGCCACGAGCCGGGCGTCAGCATGAAGGTGATGATGCCGTTGATGACCACCAGGCTGAGATAGGCGGAGACGACGTAGATCCAGCCAACCAGGACATGGGCCGACTTCGAGATCTTGCCCCATGTGGTGTAGTAGATCAGCGCCGCGACGATCTCGAGCAGGAAGAAGGTCCACTCGATGGCCCAGCCCCAGACGTAGGTGTGGATCAGGGCGGAGATGGCGGCCGGCGAGATCAGGCCCGCCACCACCCAGATGCCCACCCCCGAGATGGCGCCGAACACGGTCGCGATGAGGATCAGCAGCAGCGAGCCCCGCCGCGCGAGCTCGCGCAGCTCGGTGTCGCCGCGCCGGACTGCCAGCGTCTCGGTGACCACGATGACCAGTCCTCCGCCGATCGCGAAGTGCGCCACGATGACGTGGGTGATCGCCACCACCGCCATCAGGACACTGCCACCCAGGGCGATGTCCCAGATTGGATAGTCCATGGTCTCCTCCTTCGAGACGATAACCGCATGGCGAAGCTAGCATGCATGGAATCGCACGTGCAAGGAGATCAACACATTGCATGAATGCTCAAACATCGGATTTGCCGTGATGGTCGGCGACCCCATCGGCCCGGCCTTCAGCGCGGCGACCGTCGAGCGATCACGGGATCGAGCCGGGCGCATTCGGGACATCCAGCACAACCTCTTGACATGATCGCTTCGACGGCATAAGGTAGGTTGAGACACTGATAATGAGACTGGATTCTGAACATGAGCAAGCTTGCACAACGCGCCCAGAAACTCTTCATCCAGTACCTGCGAGAGAACAACCTCAAGGTGACGCAGGAGCGGCTCGCCCTGCTGGATGAGATCTTCAACACCAACGAGCACCTCGACGCCGACGATCTGCTCGCGCGCATGAAGGCGAAGCAGCGCAAGGTGTCGCGAGCGACCGTTTACCGGACGCTCGACCTGCTCGTGCAGTGCGGCCTGGTGCGCAAGAGCCGGCTCGGCCGCGAGCACTACTTCTACGAGAAGATGGAGCCCGGCGGCGGCCACCACCACATGGTGTGCACCGCCACCGGCCGGATCATCGAGTTCTGGGACGCCGAGCTCGACGAGCGGCTGCGTCGCCTGTGCCAGGAGCACAAGTTCCGGCCGTCCTTCATCTCGATCCAGATTCAGGGTCTGAGCGAGCAGGGCCAGAAGGTCGAGCAGGAGACGAGCTTCTTCTGATCCTCAAGCGCGGCTGCCGTTGTCCGGCCGATGGTGCCCGGGGCGGCGGCGCCGCGCCTCAGTAGCGATCGAGGTAGCGCTCGATCTCCCAGTCGTGGATCTCCTTGATGTACTCGGCCCATTCCGTCCGCTTGTTGAACAGGAAGTGGTCGAAGATGTGGTCACCCAGGGCCGACCTGAGCAGCCGGTCCTTGGCCAGGAAGTCGAGGGCCTCGGCGAGGCTCGAGGGCAGCTGGTGGATCCTGAGCCGGCTCTTCTCGCGCTGGCTCATGGCGAAGATGTTGCGGTTCACCGGCGGGCCGCAGTCGAGCCCACGCTCGATGCCGTCCAGACCGCTGGCGAGCATCGCGGCGAACGCCAGATAGGGGTTGCAGGACGGGTCCGGGACCCGCACCTCGCAGCGCGTTCCGACACCGCGGCGGGCCGGGACCCGGATCATCGGCGAGCGGTTCTTCTCCGACCAGGCAACGTTGACCGGGGCCTCGTAGCCCGGCACGAGCCGCTTGTAGGAGTTGACGAGCGGGTTGGTGATGGCGACGAAGGCACGCGCGTGGTCGAGCAGCCCGGCGATGTAGCTGCGGGCGATCCGGGACAGCTGCCACTCTCCTTTCGGGTCGAAGAACGTGTTCTCTCCGTCGAGGGTGAACAGGGACTGATGAGTGTGCATGCCGGACCCGTTCACCCCGGCCAGCGGCTTGGGCATGAAGGTGGCGTGCAGCCCGTGCATCTGGGCGACCTTCTTGACCACGAACCGGAAGGTCACGATGGCGTCGGCGGTGGCCACCGCCTCGCCGTACTTGAAGTCAATCTCGTGCTGTCCGGGCGCCACCTCGTGGTGCGCCGCCTCGACCTCGAAACCCATCGACTCGAGGGCCAGGCAGATGTCGCGCCGCGCGTCCTCGCCGAGGTCGACCGGCGTCAGGTCGAAGTAGCCGCCCGAGTCCTGGGTGACCGGAATCGGGTGGTTCTCACCATCGCGCTGGAAGAGGAAGAACTCGGCCTCCGGCCCGGCCATCATGCGGAAGCCGGCCTTCTCGGCGCGCTCCACCACCCGCTTCAGCGCGGTCCGCGGGCAGCCGGCGAAGGGTGCGCCGTCGGTCGTGGCGATGTCGCACACCAGACGTCCGACCTTGCCGTAGGGCGTGTCCCAGGGGAAGACCTGGAAGGTCTCCAGGTCCGGTGCGAGCAGCATGTCGGACTCCTCGATCCGGGTGAAGCCCTCGATCGAGGAGCCGTCGAACATGATCTGTCCGTCGAGCGCCTTCTCGAACTGGCTCTTGGGCACCTCGACGTTCTTGATGATGCCGTCGATGTCGGTGAACTGGAGTCGCATGAAGTGGACGTCGTGCTCCGCGGCCTGGGCCAGTATGTCGTTCGGCTGGGTGGACATTCGGCATCTCCTCGCGATCGTTTCGCGAATTCTGCGCCGAGTTCTCTAATTCGTCAAGTGCCTCTCTGCAAAATGAACACGGATCCTGGTGCATCCTGCAGAAAGTACTGAGCAGTCCATTCGAACGACGGACGCCGTCAGGGGCCCGCGCCCCCGGGTATACTCACCACGGAGGTCGCCATGCCGGACCGTCCGGACCGTGAGGCTGCCTGGGCCCTGCTCACCGAGCACACCGACAACCCGAGCCTGCTCAAGCATGCGCTGGCGGTCGAGGCGGCCATGCGCGCCTTCGCCCGGAGGCTCGGAGAGGACGAGGAGGAGTGGGGCGTGCTCGGGCTGGTGCACGACTTCGACTACCAGCAGAACCCGACCGAGGAGACCCATCTCCACGTCGGCTGCGCGATCCTCCGCGACCGCGGCTGGCCCGAGGACTGGGTGCGGACGATCGCCTCCCACGCCGACTACATGGGCGTGCCGCGAGACACCCCGGCGGCGCGCGTGCTGTATGCGGTGGACGAGCTGGCCGGCTTCCTGACCGCCTGCGCACTGGTTCGACCAGATCGGTCGATCGCCGCCGTCGAGGTCAGGTCGGTGCTGAAGAAGCTCAAGGACAAGGCGTTCGCGCGGGGGGTCGACCGCGCCGCGGTGCGCCGCGGCGCCGACGAACTCGGCGTTGGACTGGAGGAGCACATCGCCTTCGTGCGCGACGCCCTCGGCAGCATCGCCCACCGCCTCGAGCTGCCGCCTCGGACGTGACCGCCGCCGAGCCCGACCCGCTCAGCCGATCGCGGTGATGACCTCGAGACCGTTCAGGTACGGCCGCAGGATCTCGGGGACGACCACCGAGCCGTCGGCCTGCTGGTAGTTCTCGAGCACGGCGACCAGGGTCCGGCCGACCGCGAGTCCCGAGCCGTTGACGGTGTGCAGGATTCGGGCCCTGCCGCCGTCCGCCGGGCGGTAGCGCAGCCGGGCGCGGCGCGCCTGGAAGTCGGTGAAGCACGAGCAGGAGGAGATCTCGCGGTAGCGTTGCTGGCCCGGCAGCCAGACCTCGAGGTCGTAGGTCCTGGCCGCCGAGAACCCGAGGTCGCCGGTGGACAGGCTGACCACCCGATAGGGCAGTCCGAGCCCTCTCAGGATCGCCTCCGCATGACCGGTGAGCTCCTCGAGCTGCGCGGCGGAGGTCTCCGGCGTCGTCAGCTGCACCAGCTCCACCTTGTGGAACTGGTGCTGGCGGATCAGACCGCGCACATCCTGACCATGCGAGCCCGCCTCGGCCCTGAAGCAGGGGGTGAAGGCGCAGTAGCGCAGCGGCAGCTGCGCCTCGTCGAGAGTCTCGTCGCGGTGCAGGTTGGTCACCGGCACCTCGGCTGTCGGCACGAGGTAGAGGTCGCGGTCCGCGACCTTGAACAGGTCGCTGCCGAACTTCGGCAGCTGGCCGGTGCCGACCAGGGCGGCCTCCTGGACCAGGTAGGGCACCAGCACCTCGAGGTAGCCGTGCTGCCGGATGTGCACATCGAGCATGTAGGACACCAGGGCCCGCTCGAGGGCGGCCCCGGGACCGCGGAGCACGGCGAAACGGGCGCCGGCGACCCGTGCCGCGCGCTCGAAGTCGAGAATGCCGAGGGCGGAACCGAGGTCCCAGTGGGCGGCCGCTGGGAAGTCGAAGACCGGCGGTTCGCCCCAACGCCTCTCCTCCCGGTTGGCGCTGTCGTCGCGTCCGACGGGAACGCTCTCGTCGACCAGATTCGGAATCGTCAGCTCGAGCGCGACGAGCTCGGCCTCCAGAGCCCGGGCCCGCTCCTCGAGGCCCTGCAGCTCGTCGCCGAGGAGGGCCATCTCGGCCTTGCGCCGGTCGGCGGCGTCGCGATCCCCCTCGCGATGGAGCCGGCCGATCTCCTTGGAGCCGGCGTTCCGCCGTGCCTTGAGCTCCTCGAACTCGACGAGCACCGCCCGCCAGGCGGCGTCGGTCGCCAGCAGCCGGTCCAGGGGCGCCTCGCTGTGGCGGGCCTCGAGCATGGCGCGAACGCGCTCCGGATTGTTGCGGAAGAGCTCACGGGCAAGCATGACGACCCTCCTCTGGGTGGCGCATGATAGCAAGGGTCCCCGAGGCGGGGCGGGCCGGCCTCAGGGGATCCGCCGGTACTGCTCGAAGCTGTCGGCCGGGCCGGCCTGGCGGACCTCGACGATCCGGTTCGCCGCGTCGACGAGCACGATCCGGGCGCTGTGGTCGGCGACCTCGCTGCGGTCCACCTGCTCCCAGGCACACAGGATCACCAGGTCTCCCGGGTGCACGAGGTGGGCGGCGGCGCCGTTGATCTGGACCTCGCCGCTGCCCCGTGGTCCACGCAGGGCGTAGGTGGTCAAGCGGGCGCCGTTGGTGATGTCGAACACGTCGACCCGCTCGAGGTGGTCGAGATCGGCGGCGTCCATGAGGTCGCCGTCGATCGTCACCGAGCCGACGTAGTCGAGGTCGGCCGCGGTCACGGTGGCGCGGTGGATCTTGGCGCGGAGGAAGGTCCTCAGCTGCATCGGGCCTCCTCGGGGGGAACCACCTCGAGGTTGTCGATCAACCGGGTGCGGCCGAGGCGGGCCGCCACCGCGAGCAGCACCGGGCCGAGAATCCGGACCGGCTGGTCGAGCTCGTCGGGGTCGACGCAGACCGCGTACTCCGGCTGCACCTGGGGCTCGGCCGCGAGCGCCCGGCGGAGAACGTCGGTCACTGCCGCCGGCTCGCGCTCGCCGGCGAGAACGGTCCGCGCGGCGCGCTCCAGAGACCGGTACAGCACCGGTGCGGCGCGGCGCTCGGCGGCGGTCAGGTAGATGTTGCGGGAGCTCATGGCCAGCCCGTCCGGCTCGCGCACGGTCGGCGCCACCACCAGCCGGACCGGCAGGTCGAGGTCGGTGACCAGGCGCCGCACCAGCACCACCTGCTGGGCGTCCTTCTGTCCGAAGACGGCGATCTCCGGCTCGACGACGTGCAGCAGCTTGAGCACGACCAGGCCGACCCCGGCGAAGTGGCCCGGTCGGGTGGCGCCGCACATCGCTCTCTCCAGCCCGCCGAAGCCGACCTCGACGCGGGGCGGTCGGGGGTACATGGTGACCGTCTCCGGCGCGAAGACCACGTCCGCTCCCTCGCCGGCGAGCGCCGCGAGGTCGCGCTCGAGATCGCGCGGGTAGCGGTCGAAGTCCTCTCCGGCGGCAAACTGGGTCGGGTTGACGAACACCGAGACCCAGACTGACCCGGCGGCCTCCCGCGCTCGACGGACCAGGGCCATGTGGCCTTCGTGCAGGCAGCCCATGGTGGGCACGAGCGCGACCCGGGTCTTCGCCGCGCGGTCGGCCTCGCGGCGGGTCCGCGCCTCCGCGAGGGTGCGGACGACGTTCATGCTCACACCTCCCCGCAGGCCGTGCGCCAGCGGTCGGCAACCTCGGTTGCGAGGTGGTAGGACTGCTCGGGGCTGGGGACCCGGCCGTCGCGGACGTCCTCGGCCCATCGTGAGGCGGCGTCGACGGCGAGGCCGCCGAGGTCCTCGTAGGCGGTCACGAAGCGCGGCAAGGGCGCCGGAGAGATCCCGAGGAGGTCGTGCACCACCAGCACCTGGCCGTCGCAGCCGGCGCCGGCGCCGATGCCGATCGTCGGGATGCGGAGCCGGCGGGTGATGACGGCGGCGACCTCGGACGGCACGCCCTCCAGGACAAGGGCGAAGCAGCCGGCCTCCTCCAGGCTCACGGCGGCCTCGAGCAGGGCGAGGGCGTCCTCGAGGCTGCGGCCCTGGACGCGATACCCGCCGAAGTGGTGGACCGACTGGGGCGTCAGGCCGAGGTGCCCGACCACCGGGATGCCGGCGCGGACCAGGGCCTCGACCCGGTCCGGCCAGGGCCCTTCCAGCTTGACCGCCTGCACCCCGGCCTCCTTGAGGTAGCGCACGCCCGAGGAGACCGTGGCCTGGACCGAAGGTTGTGTGGCGCCGAAGGGCAGATCCCCGACCACCAGGCAGCGGCGCGCGGTGCGAGTCACCGCGCGCGCGTGGTGCAGCATCTCGTCGAGGGTGACGGCGAGCGTGGTCTCGTGGCCGAGCACGACCATTGCCAGGGAATCGCCGACGAGCAGGATGTCGGCGCCGGCGGCCTCACCCCAGCGCGCGGTCGGGGCGTCGTAAGCGGTGAGCATGACCAGTCGCCGCGAGCCCTTGCTCGCGACGACTCCGGGGACGGTGACGGCGCCTTCCATGGTCTCCTCCCACCGCCCGGTCCCTCACCCTCCCGATCCCGGAAGCGTCTCGGTCCGGTCGGATCCGAGCGGCACGTAAATCTGCGTTCCCCGGCGACTGCGAAGGATCTGGTCGACGAAGGCGTCGAAGTCGGCGGGGTTGTTGACGAAGTCGATGTCGTCGGTGTTGACGACCAGCAATGGCGTCTCCTGGTAGTGGAAGAAGTAGTAGGAGTACGCCTCGCTCAGTCGCTCCAGGTAGCCGCGGTCGATGCTGCGCTCGTAGTCGCGACCGCGGCTCCGGATGCGCTCGAGCAACACCTCGACCGATGCCTGCATGTAGATCACGAGATCGGGTCGCGGCACCTCCTGGGCGAGCACCGGGTACAGCTTCTCGTACACCCCGAGATCGTGGTCGTCGAGGTTCAGGTAGGCGAAGATCCGGTCCTTCGGAAAGGTGTAGTCGGCCAGCACGAGGCGCTGGAACAGGTGCATCTGCGCGATCTCGCGCTGCTGCTGGAAGCGTGACAGCAGGAAGTAGATCTGCACCTGGAACGCGGCGCCGGCCCGACCTTCGTAGAAGGCCGCGAGAAACGGGTTGGTGATGTCCTCAAGGACCATCACTCCCTCGAATCGATCGGCGAGGCGCTGGACGAGCGAGGTCTTGCCGACCCCGATCGGCCCCTCGACCGCGACGTGGCGGAACGGCAGTCGGGCGACGCTCATCAGAACCCGCGCATGGTAGCAGGAAGGCCGGCGGCCGGGGCCCTCGACTTTGCCACGGCAAGCTCGTGCTGCACGACGCACCCCTCAGGTCGTCGCCCACCCGATCATCGGCCTGTCGTCCGCCACCATGGCTGCAGGAGTATAGCAGCCTGACACCGACAAGAATCTCGACACCTCGATCTTCTGGGCGCCGGACTTCAGGTGTCAAAGAAAATTGTCATCTGTGGTGAGGTGCGCGCCGAAGCTCTGAACGGAAAATCAACCTTTTAAATAACTTACGTTGAGTGGCTCGACCTGGCACGGGCCCTGCTCTGGGTGGGGCCGTCCGACCAGGGAGGTGAGCCATGAAGCCCGACTGACATCCGATGAAGCGGCCCCTAGCCCCGAACAGCAACCCTGAACCCAGGAGGTACCCATGACAGCACGCACTCTTCCACTGGCTCTCGCCCTGACCCTCGCCCTGTCGGCGGTGGCGGTCGCCGCCGCCCCGAGCGGAGTGGTCAACGTCAACTCGGCGAGCGCCGAGCAGCTGCAGCTGCTGCCGAGCGTCGGCCCGGCGCTCGCCGCCCGGATCGTCGAGTTCCGCAGCGCCAACGGCCCCTTCACCACCGTCGACGAGCTGGTGGCGGTCAAGGGGATCGGAGAGGCGACGCTGGAGCGGCTGCGACCCCACCTGACCACCAAGGGTGACACGACCCTCACCGAGAAGGTCCGGTCGCCGCGGAGGAAGCCGGAGGCCCAGGCCTCCTGACGTCAACCACAACTCGCAGCGTGGACGGGATGCGGCCCTTCGGGGCCGCTCTCTCGCACGGGAGGGAACATGCGCCAGTCCGGAGAATCCTACGTCGGAACCCTGGCCGCGGTGACGCTCCTCGGCCTGAGCCTCGGCGTGGCCGTGCCGGTGGTCTCGGATGCACACGGCGCGGCGGCGTTGGCGGCCCTCGACCAGCAGCTGCGGGCGATGGTCTTCCGCTGCCGGAGCGAGGCCCTGGTCTCGGGGGTCGCCATCGGCCTGGTTTTCCGCCGGGAGCCTGACGGCGGCTGGACGGTCCTGATCGCGGCGGACGGCGACGGTGACGGGATCCGCAGCGACGACGTCGCCCAAGGTCGTGACCGCGTCATCCGCGCGCCCCTGCGCCTCGCCGCGGGCCAGGCGGGGCCCGGGATCCTGATCGGGGCCAGGGTCCCCGACCCGGCCGGATCGGGCTGGCTCGGAGGTGACCTCGGCGACCCTGTGCGGGCCGGCCGCGGCGACATCATCACCTTCACCCCGGCCGGCACGGCGACACCGGCGTCGGTGTACCTGACCGATCACCGCCGCCGGATGCGCGTCATCCGGATTACCGGCGCCACCGCCCGGGCACGATCCATGGCCTGGCGAGACGACTGGCGGAGCTGGCGGCCCGTCGGGCTGTGAGCCGGCGACGGTGGGGTCCTGCGCGCGGCGCGCGGTGCGGCCTACCCGCAGCCCAACAGCAGACGTGTTCACCACACAGGCACAGAGACACAGAGCAGTGGATGGCACGGGGGAGCGGCGTGCCAGGTGGTCAGCCAAGAGGTCTTTGAGCGGGTAACCTCCAGAGATCTCCGCGCGACGAGTCGACCTCTCACCCGGCAGTGGCACAGGAGAGCTGTCCGCTCCAGGACGTCGACGGATGCACGAGAACGACCTTCAAGCGCGGTCAAGGGCTGCGAGCACCGCCCCGGCGAGGACCACATCCGGGTCCACCACGAGCCGACCGAGCAGGATCGAGTCGCGAACCCGGGCGCCCGTCCCGACGACCGCGCCCTCGACCACGATCGAGCGCTCGACCACGGCGCCGGCTTCCACCGTGCTGTCTCGGCCGACGAAGCTCGAGCTGAGCGTTGCGCCGGGGTCGACTCGGGCGGTGGGGTCGACGACCGCAACACCACCGACCCGGGCGAGCACCGCCTCGAGGTAGTCGGCTGGTGTGCCCACCTCCCGCCAGTAGCCGCTGACCACGACCCCGCCGAGTCGGCCGGCGGCGATAGCGGGTCGCCACAGCGCCTCGGCGACCCCGGACGGTCCGCCGCCGAGCCCGGCGAGGGCCGGACGGGAGACCATCATCACCCCGGGGTAGAGCAACGGCACCTCCCCCGGCGCCGGGTCGCCCGGGGGGAGGATGCCGGTGACCCGACCGCCAGGGTCGACGTGGACGCGCGACCATCGCCGGGGGGCGAGATGGGGCAGCAGAGCGAGGGTGACGAGGTCGTCGGCTGCGCCATGACGGGCGAGCAGTGGCACGAGATCGAGGCCGAGCACACCGTCTCCGTTGACGACCAGCACCGGGCCGCGGTGGCCGAGCAGACCGAGATCGCGAGCCGCCGCGAGGCCGCCGCCGGTGCCCAGGAGCTCGGGCTCACGGGACACCGACAGCTGCAAACCTGGGGTCGAGAGCTGGCGCACCGCCGCTTCCATCCTCGCGGCGAGGTGCCAGGTGTTGACCGCCACACGGCGGACGCCGGTGGCCGCAGCGAGGCGTAGCGCCCAGCCGACGACGGGGCCGTCGGGCAGCGGCAGGGCCGGCTTGGGAAGAACGTCTGACAGCGGTCGCATCCGGACGCCGCGACCCGCGGCGAACACCATTGCGGCCTCGGGGCGGTCGCTCATCGGGAGTCGAAGACCATGTCGACGGGCAGCTCGAGCTCGGGGTGGCGCTCGCGGTGCTCGACCCACAGCTCGGGGTAGCTCGAGCGGGTGGCACTCGCCGGATCCAGGCCGAGTCGAAGTGCGGCTCCGGGCAGCTCCGGGGCAGGCCCTTCGATCTCGACGAAGGCGCCGAGGGGGGTCTCGTCGAGGGCGACGAGAGAATCCTCCAGACGCCAGCACTCCCGCCACTTCTCGTAGCGGAACCTCGGCTCGAGCCCGAGCCGGTCGAGGATTGCCGACAGGGCGCCGTCGTCCGACACCACCACCTCGAGCTCCTCGCGCTCGCGGACACCGCCGGACCAGCGTGCGGGTCCCTTTAAGGTGAGCAGCACCCGGCCGCCCGAGCGGCGCAGGCGGAGGGCTCGGCCGGAGCGCTGCAGCCGACCGTCCACATCGTCGAACAGGGTGTTGTGCTCGAAGCGGCGGCCGCTCACCGGGCGGCCGCCGGTCCCTTCCAGGCGTCGGCGGACGTCGGAGAGGTCCGCCGACGGGAGCTTGATCTCGGTCTCGGTCTGGCTCGGCGTGCCGCTCACCCGGTGAGGATATCCCGGCGGCCGGTCGCCGCCAACCGCCTGCCGGGATGGAACCCGCGGTGTACCATGACGCCATGCAGCATGTCGTCTACGGCACCGCCGGCCACATCGACCACGGCAAGACATCTCTGGTTCGCGCCCTGACGGGTATCGACTGTGACCGTCTGCCGGAGGAGCGCCAGCGCGGCATCACCATCGAGCTCGGCTTCGCCCACCTCGAGGAGGACGAGCTGCAGCTGCACTTCGTCGACGTTCCGGGCCACGAGCGGCTGGTCCACACCATGATCGCCGGGGCCGCCGGCATCGACCTCGCGCTGCTGGTGGTGGCCGCCGACGAGGGGATCATGCCGCAGACCCGGGAGCACCTCGAGGTCATCCGGCTGATGGGAGTTCCCGGTGGGGTGGTCGCCCTGACCAAGGTCGACCTGGTCAGCCAGGAGCTTGCCGAGCTCGCGGCCGCCGAGCTCGGCGACCTGTTGCGCGGCACGCCCTTCGCCTCGGCGCCGGTGGTCCCGGTGTCCGCGACCTCGGGCGAGGGGATTGACGAGCTGAGGCGGGTGCTTCGCGTACAGGCAGCCGCGGTGCGGCCTCGGCAGATCGAGGGTCGGCCTTTCCGCCAGGCGGTCGACCGGGTCTTCACCCTGCAGGGCGTCGGCACCGTGGTCACCGGGACCTCGTTGTGGGGTCGGCTCGCGGTCGGTCAGGAGGTGGTGGTCTTTCCCGACGCGGTCACCGCCAGGGTCCGCCGGCTGCACGTGCACGGTGTCGAGCGTCAGCAGGTCGAGGCCGGCGAGCGGGTGGCGGTCAACCTCGCCGGTCTCGGCCGTGAGGCCCTGGATCGTGGCGACCAGCTGCTGTCCCCGGGTCCATGGAGCACCAGCCAGCTGGTGACCGTGCGCCTCGAGCTCCTCGCGGCGGCGCCTCATCCCCTCGACGAGGGCGACGAGCTCGAGGTGCACGCCCTGGCGACCCGGGTGTCGGCCCGCCTCGAGCGGCTCGCCGCGCGTCCCGTCGAGCCCGGGGGCGCGGCGGTCGCGCAGCTGTCTTTGCGCGCTCCCCTCTTGCTCTTCCCCGGCGACCGGCTGGTCCTGCGCCGGCCGGCGCCGGTCAACACCTTCGCCGGCGCTCAGGTGCTCGATCCGGCGCTCCGCCGCTGGCGACGCCGAGACAGCGCCGGGTTGGCCTCCCTGCCCCCGGCACACCGCGAGGCGTGGCCCGAGCTGCTCGGGTCGTGGATCACCGCCGCCGGGCTGGCGGCGCCGACCTCGGCGGAGCTGGCGGGGCGCCTCGGCGTGCTTCCCGAGCTCGTCGAGGCCCCTCTGGGCAGGCTCCTGTCCAGGGGCGAGGTCGTCGCCCTTCGCACGCAGCCGGCACGGTTCGTTCCCGCCCTCCGGCTCGAGCAGCTGGTGCGTGAGGCCACCGTCGAGCTCGAGCGCCGTCTCGCCGACGAGGTCGTCTCGGCGGGCATTCCGGCCCGTGACTTCATCCGCCGGATCCTGCCGTCGCGCGCCCACGAGCTCGCCTCCTGCTACCTCGAGGAGCTCCGCCGGCGGGGCGCGATCGACCTCGCCGACGGCCGGGTGGTGGCCCGGGGAACCGATCGCCACATGACCTCCGCCGGTGAGGAGCTGACGGTCCGTGTCGACGCCCTGTACCGCGAGGCTGCCCTGGATCCACCTTCGCCGGCGGAGGCGGCGGATCGTCTCGCCGCACGGCCGGCCACGGTGGAGGGCATCTGCAGGTTCCTGCAGCAGAAGGGTGGGCTGGTGCGCCTCCAGGGCAAGTACCTGATCCACCGGGGTGCACTCGACGACGTGGCACGAGGGGTTCGGGGCTGGGGCGTCGAGAGCTTCACGGTCGGCGAGTTCAAGGACCGATTCGGCCTGACCCGCAAGCTCGCCATCCCGATTCTCG
This sequence comes from uncultured Thermoanaerobaculia bacterium, assembly GCA_964553295.1. GTDB lineage: Bacteria > Acidobacteriota > Thermoanaerobaculia > Thermoanaerobaculales > Sulfomarinibacteraceae > CAZKKP01. Next base: position 26,381 of record CAZKKP010000004.1, read on the forward strand.
AGTGGCTCGACTCGGAGCGGGTCACGGTGCGCCACGCTGACCGTCGCCGGGTACTCCGGCGCGAGGGGCCCGCAGGCGGATGAGCCGGCCCGTCAGCCCGGCACGGTCGGGTCGAAGCTCTGGCCGGCCTCGACCCGGAATGTGCTCGACGTCAGGGCGCCCATGTGGACCCTGGCCCGTGCACTGTAGAGCACCCAGCAGTCCACGGCGTCGCCCTCCCGGGTCGCCGGCTCGAGAGCCCAGGTTGCCAGGTAGGCGGCCATCCAGTCGTTGAGGCCCGGTTCGAGGTCGAGGGGCACGAAGCGGTCGGCGCGGCCGTCTGAGGTGACGTGGATCAGCGCCCGGACCGGAACCTCGGCGTCGCCCGAGGGTACCCGAAGCCGCAGCCGTCTGAGTTCCGCGGGTCGCGTCAAACGGTCGTTCGGGGTCGCGGGCAAAGAGGCCAGGCTCGCCGGCACCGTGGCGGGGGCGCGCACCGCTTCCCGGGGCGGGTCATCGGCTCGCGGCAGCTCGAGGGTCTCGGAGACGATCTCGGCCTCTCGGACCCGGCCCTCGACGACGACCGACACCACGGCCCAGGACGGGGTCGGGTCGGCGCCGGCGAACGCCGGGTCGAACTTCGCAGCTTTGAGCTCGGCCATCAGGGGACCTGCGACACCGGGGTAGGGCACCTCGAGGGGCACGGCGCCGCGGCACTCGCCGCGGGCGTCGACGTAGGCGGCTGCGACGGCGCGTCCCTGAGTGTCCACCTTGCTCGGCGCCACCGCCGAGCGCCGCCGGGGTGTGGTGTCGACCTCGGTCGCAAAGGGGTTGGCGGCCTCCAGCGCAACCACCGGCACCGGCGCCGGAATCTCTGTCTCGAGCCGCTGCTGCCAGGCCCGCGGAGGGGTCTGCTGCGCAGCCACGAGGGATGCCGACAGCACGGCGACAGCGGCGGGCAGCACGGCTGAGAAGGAGAAGCGCATGACGCTGGCATCGTATCACGTACACTCCGCGGCGATGCCGAGCCTCGCCTGCTTCGTCTCGCCCCACGGCTACGGCCACGCCGCCCGGGCCTGTGCCGTGATGGAGCGGCTCGCCGAGCGGCTCGCCGACCTCCGCTTCGAGGTCTTCAGCACGGTGCCACGGTGGTTCTTCGTCGACTCTCTCGGTGACCGCTGCGGTTACCACGAGCTCGCCTGCGATCTCGGCCTGGTGCAGCGGTCGTCGCTTGAGGAGGACATCCCGGCGACCGTCGCTGCGCTCGACCGGCTACTGCCCTTCGTCCCGGACAGCCTCGACCGTCTGGCGGCGCGTCTGGATGCGCTCGGCTGCGCGGCGGTGCTGTGCGACATCTCGCCGCTCGGCATCGCAGTCGGTCGTCGGGCGGGTCTGCCGGTGGTGCTGGTCGAGAGCTTCACCTGGGGGTGGATCTACCGTCACCACCGGCGCTCGACGCCGGCACTGCGACGTCACGCCGACCGGCTCGACGAGCTGCTCGCCGAGGTCGACCTGCGCATCCAGGCCGAGCCGACCTGCGAGGTCGTCCTCGGTGCGCCCGGGGTCGGTCCCATCGCGCGACGCGTCCGCAGCCCGGCGGCGACGGTGCGCGAGCGTCTCGGCGTCGATCCCGACGAGCGGCTGGTGCTGGTCTCGATGGGTGGGGTGCGCTGGCGCTACGACGGTCTGGGCGCCCTTGGCGGAGCGCGGGGTACGGTCTTCGTGGTGCCCGGCGCCAGTGAGGTGGTGCGCCGCGAAGGCGCCGTGCTGCGGCTGCCGCACCGGGCGCCCCTGCACCACCCCGACCTGGTCTGCGCCGCCGACCTGGTGATCGGCAAGCTCGGCTACAGCACCGTCGCCGAGGCGGTCCACGCCGGATGTCGCTTCCTCTATCTCCGTCGGCCGGAGTTTCCCGAGTCGCCGGTGCTCGAGGGGTTCGTCCGCCGCCGGATGACGTCCGCGCTCCTCGACCAGGCGTCCTTTGACGCCGGCGCCTGGGTCAGCCCGGCGGCGCGCCTGCTGGCCGAGAAGACCCCACCCCGCACGGCGCCGCCCGCCGCCGGGGCGGCCGCCGCCGCCGACCTCATCCTCGAGCGCTGCTTCTGATCGCGACCCAGCCCCGGCGAAGCCCACAATGGAGCCCAGGCGATCTGCGGCACTCGCCGGATCCTCCTAAGTGCTGCTCCCTTCCGGGCCTGACACGGTTCGCAGGGCGACGATGCACAGGACCCGGGCTCCATGGTGGGCTTCGGGGGTGAAGCTGGCGGAGAGGGCGGGATTCGAACCCGCGGTGGAGTTACCCCCACACACGCTTTCCAAGCGTGCTCCTTCGGCCACTCGGACACCTCTCCGGTCTCGGGTTGTCAGAAGAGCTGGCGGAGAGGGTGGGATTCGAACCCACGGACCTCGCAAAAGGTCAACGGTTTTCGAGACCGCCCCGATCGACCACTCCGGCACCTCTCCGCTCGGGGAGGGATATTCTACGACGAACCCCGTTGTTTGGCAAAGAAGCGGCGGAGCAGCTCGCCGGCGGCGGCGGCCGCGAGCCCGCCGCGGTGCGCCAGGGGCGGG
>CAZKKP010000005.1:0-2604 GCA_964553295.1 uncultured Thermoanaerobaculia bacterium
CCGTGCAGCGGTTTCTTGCAGTAGCCCCACTGAAGAGCGTCCCAGAGAATCACTTTGCACGTCATCGCAGGATTCGCGCCGCACCTCTGTGCCTGGGTGCCTCTGTGGTTCAACTCCATGCGCCAGGATCGTGGGCAACCCGCGCTGGGTGTCGGCTCGCCGAGTCGGCCATCGTCAGCGGTCAAGCCGCCAGTCGAGCATGCCGAGAAAGTGCTCGCAGAAGATGTAGCGGACGTCCACGAACGGGAACTCGCGGGTCACGTCGAGGGCGAGATCCACTCCCGGCAGCTGCTGCAGGTCGACGTTGAACCAACCCGGGATGAGCGCCGTGCCGCAGCCGACGTGCAGCTTGTCGACGCTGATCCGCCGCTCCCCGGCCCCTCGGGTCCTCCGCCACCACGCTGCCGTCATCATGCCTCCAGCCGTCGAATCTCGTGATCACCCAGAATGCGCGAGCACCCGCTCCGGACGTCTACCGCCGGAGGCCCCTGACCCCTGACCCCTGACCCCTGACCCCTGAATGCTAGACTGGCGAGCCGGGAGGTCCACCATGCGGCATCGTCCTGGAGCGCTGGTCGTCGGAGCCGTCGGGATCGCGATCCTGCTCGCCCTGAACCTGTCCTGCGGCCCGCGCCAGACCCCCGAGCAGCTCCTCGCGGAGCTGCGCTACCAGCACGAGATGATCCCGGTCGGCTACACCACCCTGTACGACGCCGAGGGCGCACCGACCCTGCTGATCGACCTGCAGCTGACCAACCAGGGCCAGCGGAAGCTCGACCATCTCACGGTCCTGGTGCGGGTCACCGGCGGCGACGGTCTCGAGAAGCTGTTCGAGCGCGTGACCCTCGACCTCGAGGAGCTCCGCCCGGGAATTGGTGAGCGGCGACCGATCCGGATCCCGGGGTACCAGCTTGCCGAGGACGATCAGGTGATGGTCGAGATCGAGGCCAACCTTCCCCCCGACGTCCTGCGCGCGCTTCCCGAGTTCGCCGACGTGGCGCCGCAGAGCTGACGCCGGCGGCGGCCGGGTCAGTTCACGCTGAAGGACGGGAGCTCAGCGACGCCGAAGCGCTCCATCAGGGTGCGGCGAAGCAGCGGCAGGAAGTGGAGTTCGAAGTCGTCGGCAGTCGCAGGGGCGAGCCGCAGGACGGCCGCCCGGGTCGCCTCGATCAGGCGCAGGCCCTCGCACAGCCGGAGCTCGGGGTCGGAGCGCAGGGTCTCGAAGGTGACCTCGATCATGAGCGCACATCGGTCGTCGAAACGGTCGCGGCACCTCGGCAGCAGCGGCGTCACGGCGTCGTCCATCCAGCACGGCCAACCAGCCCGGCCGCAGGCCCATTCCGCCCAGCCGGGGAAGACGGCCGGCTGTGTGTGGTTTCTGTCAATCTTTCGTGAATTCGCGCGCGCCCGGGTATACTGACGCAATGGAAGATGCTCGTGACCACGGTGACATGACCGTCCAGGACCGTATCCGTCACGCCGTCGAGCTCACTCGACAGCAGTCCTACGATGAGGCCCTCGTCCTCTTCGAGCAGCACCTGCAGACGCTCTCCTCCGGTGACCTCAGCGACAAACGAGTCGCCGCGGCCGCCTTTTCCTTCTACGGAGTGTGCGTCGCCGTGGTGAAGCGGCGCTATGCCGACGCGGTCAAGTTCTGCAACCTCTCACTCAAGGCCAACTTCCTCGACCCGGAGCACCGCGCCAACCTGGCTCTGGTCTACCTCGAACGCAACGAGCGGCAGAAGGCCGTCGAGACGCTCAACGCCGGGCTCCGGCTGCAGCCCGACAGCAGCGCGATCAACCGAATCCTCGACCGCATCGGTCGTCGACGACAACCGGCAATCGCCTTCCTGTCCCGTGACAACCCCCTCAACGTCTGGCTCGGCAAGCGCCGGAAAAAACCAGCATCGCAGGGGCGCGGCCGCGCCCGTCGCGGCGCCGCGGAGTGAGACCCGTACCGGCTCTTCCTCACCCTTGTCAGACGACACCCGCATCGGTATCCTTGCGGTTGTGAATTCGTTCACGTGCCAGGCCGCGTGAGCGCTCGACACCACAGCACCGCACCGGCCCCGGCCGGGCCGTGTCCCCGGAGGTCTTCATGGCAGAGCGACAGATGGTGATGATCGACGGCAACGAGGCGACGTCGTCGGTGGCCCACCGCATCAACGAGGTGTGTGCCATCTACCCGATTACGCCGTCCTCGAACATGGGCGAGTTCGCCGACGAGTGGTCGGCGAAGGGTCAACGGAACATCTGGGGTAACGTCCCGGACGTCATCGAGATGCAGTCAGAGGGCGGGGCTTCCGGAGCGGTCCACGGCTCGCTCCAGGCGGGCGCTCTGACGACCACCTTCACAGCGTCCCAGGGCCTCCTCCTCATGATCCCGAACATGTACAAGATCGCCGGCGAGCTCACCTCGACGGTGTTCCACGTCTCGGCCCGCACGGTCGCCACCCACGCGCTGTCGATCTTCGGCGACCACTCCGACATCAATGCCTGCCGCCAGACCGGCTGGGCGCTGATGGCCTCGGGCTCGGTCCAGGAGGCGCACGACTTCGCCTGCATCGCCCAGCGGGCGTCGCTCACCAGCCGGATCCCGTTCCT
>CAZKKP010000005.1:2614-13284 GCA_964553295.1 uncultured Thermoanaerobaculia bacterium
TCGACGGCTTCCGGACCTCCCACGAGGTTTCGAAGATCGAGCTGCTGCCGGACGACGTGCTCCGCCAGATGATCACCGACGACCTCGTCCAGGCGCACCGCGACCGCGCCCTGACGCCGGACCGGCCAGTGCTCCGCGGCACCGCCCAGAACCCCGACACCTTCTTCCAGGCCCGCGAGGCGATCAACGGCTTCTACGACGCCTGCCCCGGTCACGTCGAGGAGGCGTTGGCCCGCTTCGCCGACCTCACCGGCCGCCGCTACAGCAGTTACGAGTACATCGGCCATCCCGAGGCCGAGCACGTGGTGGTGATCATGGGCTCGGGCGCCGAGGCGGTGCACGAGATGGTCGAGTGGCTCAACGAGCGGGGCGGCAAGGTCGGCGTGCTCAAGGTCCGACTGTACCGACCCTTCGTCGTCCGCGCCTTCGTCGACGCCCTGCCTGCCACCACCCGCCGCATCGCGGTGCTGGACCGCACCAAGGAGCCGGGGGCGATCGCCGAGCCGCTGCACATGGACGTGCTCACCGCCCTGCTCGAGGCGCGCTCCCTCGGCGAGACGAAGTTCGCCACCGACCCGCTCGTGGTCGGCGGCCGCTATGGGCTCTCGTCGAAGGAGTTCAACGCCCCGATGGTCAAGGCGATCTTCGACAACCTCGCCGCCGAGACGCCGAGGAACCACTTCACCGTCGGCATCTTCGACGACGTCACCCACCTCTCGCTGCCGGTGGACTACGACTTCGACATCGCCTCGGACCGGGTCTTCCGCGGCGTCTTCTTCGGGCTCGGCGCGGACGGCACCGTCGGCGCCAACAAGAACTCGATCAAGATCATCGGCGAGGAGACCGACAACTTCGCTCAAGGGTACTTCGTCTACGACTCCAAGAAGGCCGGGGCGGTGACGATCTCGCACCTGCGCTTTGGCCCTCGCCCGATCCGCGCCTCGTACCTGATCCGCAAGGCGAAGTTCGTCGCCTGCCACCAGTGGGTCTTCATCGAGAAGTACGACATGCTGGAGTACGCCCAGCCGGGGGCGACCTTCCTGGTCAACTCGCCCTTCGGCGCAGACGAGATCTGGGATCGCTTCCCGCGCGAGGTCCAGCAGTCGATCCTCGACAAGAAGATCAAGGTCTACTGCATCGACGCCACCCAGGTCGCCCGCGACACCGGCATGGGCCGCCGCACCAACACCATCATGCAGACCTGCTTCTTCGCGATCTCGGGCATCCTGCCCCGCGAGGAGGCGATCGACAAGATCAAGGGCGCCATCCAGAAGACCTACGGCATGAAGGGCGATGAGATCGTCCGCCTCAACTTCGAGGCGGTCGACTCGACGCTCGCCAACCTGCACGAGGTCGCGATCCCGGACGCCGTCACCTCGACCTTCGGCCGGCCGCCGCTGGTCTCCGACAACGCGCCGGACCTGGTCAGGCGGGTCACCGCCCTGATGATGGCCGGCAAGGGCGACCTGCTGCCGGTGTCGGCCTTCCCGGTTGACGGCACCTGGCCGACCGCCACCACGCAGTGGGAGAAGCGCAACATCGCGATCGAGATCCCGGTGTGGGACGAGGACCTGTGCATCCAGTGCAACAAGTGCGCGCTGGTCTGCCCGCACGCCGCCATCCGCGCCAAGGTCTACGAGCCGGCGCTGCTCGCCGGCGCGCCGGAGACCTTCAAGTCGGTGGACTACAAGGCCAAGGACTTCGCCGGCTCGAAGTACACCATCCAGGTGGCCCCGGAGGACTGCACCGGCTGCACCCTCTGCGTCCAGGTGTGCCCGGCCAAGGACAAGTCGAACCCGAAGCACAAGGCCCTCGACATGGCGCCGCAGATGCCGCTGCGCGAGCCCGAGCGCGCCAACTACGACTTCTTCCTGGCGCTGCCCGAGGTCGACCGCTCCAAGGTCAAGGTCGACGTCAAGGGCTCGCAGTTCTTCCAGCCCCTGTTCGAGTACTCCGGCGCCTGCGAGGGCTGTGGCGAGACTCCCTACGTCAAGCTGCTCACCCAGCTTTTCGGCGACCGCGCCATGATCGGCAACGCCACCGGCTGCTCCTCGATCTACGGCGGCAACCTGCCGACCACTCCCTACGCGCAGGACTCGAGCGGCCGCGGTCCGGCCTGGTCGAACTCGCTGTTCGAGGACAACGCCGAGTTCGCCCTCGGCTTCCGCCTCGCCGTCGACCAGACGAAGTCCTGGGCCGAGCGCCTGCTCAAGAGTCTGGCAGGCCAGGTCGGTGAGAACCTCGTCGACGAGATCCTCGCCGCCGACCAGACCGAGGAGGCCGGCATCGTCGCCCAGAGAGAGCGTGTGGTTGCGCTGCGCGCCAAGCTCGAGAGCGTCGACAGCCTCGACGCCCGCCGCCTCGCGTCGGTCGCAGACTACCTGGTCAAGAAGAGCATCTGGGCCGTGGGCGGCGACGGCTGGGCCTACGACATCGGCTACGGCGGGCTGGACCACGTGCTGGCCACCGGACGCGACGTCAACGTGCTGGTGCTCGACACCGGCGTCTACTCGAACACCGGCGGCCAGGCATCCAAGGCGACCCCCCTGGGCGCCACCGCCAAGTTCGCGATGGGCGGCAAAGAGGTGGCGCGCAAGGACCTCGGGCTGATGGCCATGGCCTACGGCCATGTCTACGTCGCCCAGGTCGCCTTCGGCGCCAAGGACGCCCAGACCGTGCGCGCCTTCCTCGAGGCCGAGGCCTACCCCGGCCCGTCCCTGATCATCGCCTACTCCCACTGCATCGCCCACGGCTACAACCTGGCCGACGGTCTCGACCACCAGGAGGCGGCGGTCGACTGCGGCGCCTGGCCGCTGTATCGCTTCGACCCGCGCAAGGCGGCCCTCGGCGAGAACCCCTTCAAGCTCGACTCCAAGGCGCCCAAGCTCCCCTTCGAGACCTACGCCATGTCCGAGACCCGCTTCCGCATGCTGCTCAAGACCAACCCGGAGAGGTCCAAGAAGCTGATGGCCGCGGCGCAGGCATCGATCACCGCCCGCTTCGACTACTACCAGCAGCTGGCCCAGCTGAGCTACTCGAGCGAGCGCTCGGGCGACACCAACTGAGGAGGAACGCCGACCATGGATCTGAAGACCACCTATCTCGGCCTCGAGCTTGCCAACCCGATCCTGTGCGGCGCCTGCCCCCTCGGCACCAGCGTCGACTCCATCCGCCAGCTCGCCGACGCCGGTTGCGCCGGGGTGGTGCTGCCGTCACTCTTCGAGGAGGAGATCCTCGCTGCCGCGCGCACCGTCATGGAGATCGAGTCGGCCGGCGCCGGCTTTGCCGAAGCGTCGTCCTACCTGCCCGACCCGGAGGGCTACCACGTCGGTCCCGATCAGTACCTCGAGCTGATCGCGGGCGCCAAGGCCGCGGTGTCGATCCCGGTCATCGGCTCGCTCAACGGCACCACCGCCGGCGGCTGGACCCGCTACGCCCAGAAGATCGAGGCCGCCGGCGCCGACGCGCTGGAGCTCAACGTCTACTTCCTGCCCTTTGACCTCGAGGAGAACGGCGCCGCCGTCGAGCAGCGGGCGATCGACATCGTCAAGGACGTCACCAGCGCCCTCTCGATTCCGGTCTCGGTCAAGCTCTCCCCCTTCTACTCGTCGATCCCCAACCTCGCCGTCCGCCTGAAGGAGGCCGGCGCCGCCGGGCTCGTGCTGTTCAACCGCTTCTACCAGCCGGACATCGACATCGAGGCCCTGGACATCGTACCCAACCTCCGGCTGTCCACCGCCGACGAGCTCCGGCTGCGGCTGCGCTGGCTGGCGGTGCTCTCCGGCCGCGTCGACCTGTCGCTCTCCTGCACCGGCGGCGCCCACAGCGCGGTCGACGTGCTCAAGGCGGTGATGGCCGGGGCCCACTCGGTGCAGCTCGTCTCGGCCTTGCTGATCCACGGACCCGAGCACATCGGCCGCCTGCTCGAGGCCCTCGAGTTCTGGATGCAGGAGCACGAGTACGACTCCCTCCGCCAGATGCAGGGCAGCCTGAGCCTCGGCAAGGCGCCGAAGCCGGAGGCCTTCGCGCGAGCGAACTACATGAAGATGCTCGATTCTTGGGAACGGTAATGGGGCTCTAATTCGCTGCGCGAATTAGAGATATTGATCGATGCAACGAGGGAGGGCCGTCCGGTGGGCGGCCCTTGTTGTTTGCGAGGGCAGGGGCAGCGTCGGCGGCAGGGACAGAGACAGACAGCGTCAGCGACAGCGGCAGGGGCAGCGTTCAGCGGCAGGGTCGGGGAGCGGGTTGTTGGTTGTTGGTTGTTGGTCCGCGGAGCACCTCTGCGATCGCGATCGGGTGGCCCGCCCACCAACCGACAGCCCAGAACCCTCAACCGGGGGCTGGGACAGCGGTCAGCGGCAGCGACCAGGGGCCACGTCGGGGGCCGCGCAACGGTCGCGGGTCACCCGGTCTTCGGGTGGAACAAGCGCCAGGTCATGGCCCGGACCTCGTCGAACAAGTCGTTCATGCCTTTCCACCAGCCGGTGAACCGGTCGGTGTCAAGGGGCTCCGGCCGCAGGCCGGTCGCGAAGCGACCCTTGACACCGACCGGTTCACCGGCTACCCGCAACCCCATAGTCGGCGACAACAGTTTTTAAGGCAGCGCGAGCGCGGACCGTCTGACCCGCAACCCCATGAACGACACGGAGGTGATCATGTCCCCAGTCGCACCGCCGACCCTGTCGCCGCTCGCTGTCGCTGTTCGCTGACGCTGACTGCTGTCGCCGTCACTGTTCGCTGACGCTGGCCGCTGTCGCGGTCGCTGCCGCAGCCGCTGCCCCTGCCGCTGTTTGCTGACGCTGTCCCTGTCCCTGCCGCTGCCGCTGTTCGCTGTCCCCTGTCCCCTGTCCCCTGCCACCCGTCCGCGCATATTGACATCAGACCCGCAACGCATCACGATGCCGGAATGCGCACCACACTGACCCTCGACGATGACGTCGCCGTTCGGTTGCAGGAGCTCGCGCAACGGAGGGGCAAGAGCTTCAAGGACGCGGTCAACGACACCCTCAGGAAGGGACTGAACGCCGCCACGGCGCCGTCGCCGGTGCCCGATCGCTTCCGGGTCGAGGCGGCGGCCCGCGGCTTCCGACCCGGAGTGGACGTCTACCGGCTCAACCAGCTCGTCGACGAGCTCGACCTCGACCGCTTCGAGGGCGAGGCCACGGGAGACCGCGAGCGATGATCGTTCCCGACCTCAACCTGCTGGTCTACGCCTACAACAGCGACGCCCCGCACCACGAGGCGTCGCGCCGATGGTGGGAGGCATGCCTGTCCGGCACCCACACCGTCGGTCTCGCCTGGCCGGTGATCCTCGGTTTCGTCAGGGTCATGACCAGCCGGCGCATCCTGCTCGACCCGATGCCGCCGTCGGAGGCTCTCGGCCACGTCCGCGCCTGGCTGGAGCGCCCCCAGGCGCAGGTCCTGCAGCCGGGCCCCCGCCATCTCTGGATCCTCGACGAGATCCTCGTCGGCGCCGGCGCCACCGCGACGCTGACCACCGACGCCCACCTCGCGGCTCTGGCCATCGAGCACCAGGCCGACCTCCACTCCAACGACGCCGACTTCGGACGCTTCCCCGGCCTGCGCTGGCGCAACCCCCTGGCCAAACCGGCGCGCTGACCGGGGCGCCCTTCGCGCCCTCGAGCTGACACCACCCTCTGCCGCACCCTCACATCACAGCTCGAAGGGAGGAGCGTCGCGGAACACGATGCGGCGAGGCTCGTGTGCAAGCCAGGGCGGCGCCCTCAGTGCCTCGAGGTCGACTCTGTTGCACCATTGCGCCCGCGGCTGCGCCCGACGCAGGGCGGCCACGTCCTCGGGTGTCGTCGGCAGGCCACGTGCCAGGTCCAGAGCCTCAGAGTGTTGCGACGAGCTCGTCATAGCGGGCCTCCAGGCCGTGGCGAGTGAAATAGTCACGCACCTCTTCGCGATCGACTCCGTTGAGGCTCAGGAGGTGGCGAATGTCAGCCAGATCACGGTAGGTTCTCCCTGGATCCTGCTTCATCGCGTGGATCTTCATGGCCGCAAGATGCTCCGGGCGGGGCACGTCAAAAGCGACACCGCCTGGGCTCCCCACCCGACGTACCGCGCCGAAGATCGCCGCAGCTGTGTCCCCGCGCACGTACACGACGTCGAGGCGCCCACGCTCGGCAACTGAATGGAGGTGATTCGAGTATCCTCTCGAGCGGTGGAGGGTCTCCCAGCCCTCGCTCTCGAGGAGCTGGACCAGCTCGTCTTGGGCCTCGCCATCGACGATCAGGTCGAGGTCGAGTGTGGATCGCGGCATCCCCCAGGCAGCCATCGCCACGCCGCCGACAACCGCAAACCGTCGGCCCCGAGATTCGAGGAACCCGCCGACCAGGCGCAGCACCGCCGCGAAGTCCATCCCTCTGAGGATACCTCTACCGGGTTCACCCGATCGTGGACAGTGAAGAGTTCGACGACCGCTACAGCCCGGCCCGGGGGATCGCTCGCACGCGCTCGATCTCCTGGGTGAGCGCTTGAATTCCGAAGGGTTTGCGTAGAAAGCCCACGGTACCGGACTCGACCACGGCCTCGAGCTCGGGGGAGTCGGCATAGCCCGACATCAGGATCGTGGCCAGGCCGGGGTGGCGCTGCTGCAGGGTCGCCGCGAGCTCGTGACCACGCCCGTCGGGCAGCAGGAAGTCGCTGAGCAGCAGGTCGAAGCCCGAGTCCCAAGAGCAGCTCAGCGCCTCGCCGACCGATTCGGCCTGCACCACGTGCCAGCCGAGGGACTCGAGCAGCTCGACGAGGGCCGCGCGGGCGCCCGGGTCGTCCTCGACCAGGAGCACCGCGCCGCCCTTCCGGCGCTCCTCACGATCAAAGGCTACACGTGGTTGCGGGGCCGTCGGGCCAGCCCGTCCGACGGTCAGGGGAAGAGTCACGACGAAGGTCGAGCCGGCGTCGCCCGTGGCCGCCAGCTCGACGGTCCCACCGTGGCTCGCGACGATGCCGTGGACCACCGACAGCCCGAGCCCGGATCCCTGCCCGGGTCCTTTGGTGGTGAAGAAGGGCTCGAAGATCCGGTCTCGCACCTCCGCCGAGATGCCGACGCCGGTGTCGACCACCTCGAGTCGAGCCAACGCGCCGGCGCGGGTCGTCCTGACCGTGATGCGGCCGCCACGGGGCAGGGCGTCGGCAGCGTTCAGCGTCAGGTTCATGAGCACCTGCTCGAGCTGGCCGCGGTCGCCGACGACCGGCAGCGGCGCCTCGCCGAGCTCGAGCTCGAGCTCGATGTCCTCGCGCAGCAGGCGGCGGACCAGGCGGACGCCGCCGGCGATGGCATCCGTCAGGTCGAGAAGCTCGCGGCGTGAGCTGTCGCGGCGTGAGAACAGCAGCAGCTGCCGGGTCAGCCTGGCCCCTCGTCGGGCCTGCTCGACCAGGTCGCCGAGCCCCTCGGCGAGACGGTCCGGTCGGTCGAGCATCGAGCGCATCGCGTCGGCGTGGCTGCGAATCGCCTGGAGCAAGTTGTTGAAGTCGTGCGCGACGCCGCCGGCGAGGCGACCGACCGCCTCCATCTTCTGGGCGTGCCGGAGCTGCTCCTCGAGGCGGTCGCGGTCGGTCACGTCGCGGATATAGCCCTCGAGCAACGCCTCGCCGGACGGACCCCGGACGGCGACGCCGATCTCCTCCACCCGGCGCTCGCCGCCGTCGCGGCGGCGCACTCGGTAGTGCAGACGGAAGGGGCGGTCCTCTCCGGAGGCGGCGGCGATCTCGGCGCGCATCCCCGCCTGGTCGTCGGGATGGCAGAGGGCCGCGTATGTGACCTGGCCGGACAGGAAGTCCACCTTCGGCCAACCGGTCAGGGCCTCGACTGCGTCATTCAGGTAGAGCATGGTCCAGCTCGGGTCGTCGCGACACAGGTAGACGACGCCGGGCAAGTTGTCAGCCAGGATGCGGAAGCGCTGCTCGCTCTGCTTGAGGGCCTCGAATGCCTGCTGGTGCTCGGTGATGTCGCGGTCGATGCCGCGGTACCCGGCCAGCCTGCCGTCGGCGTCGAACCGTGGAGCGCCGCTGGACTCGAGCACCACCCGCCGCCCGTCACGGTGCAGGTTGACGTTCTCGAGCATCACGAAGGGCGCACTCTGCGCGGCGAGCGGCTCGAAGAACGCGCGGACCCTGGCGGCCTCGTCCTCCGGCATCAGCTCGAAGGGCCGCCGACCGATGAGCTCCTCGGGTTCGTAGCCGAGCACCTCGCGAACGCGGGGGCTGACGTAGGTGTAGCGGATATCGGCATCCACCTCCCACACCAGGTCGCTCGAGGTCTCCACCATCGCCCGGAAGCGGGCCCGGCTGTCGCGCAGCTCGGCCTCGGCCGCTGCCGCCTGCAGGACGTTGCGGGAGAGGGAGTAGGCCATCAGCGCCACCAGCCCGAGGAAGCCGTACTCGATGAGGTACACGGAGGTGATCAGGCCGCTGCCGACCGCCGCGTCGTTGACCACACCGACGAAGAAGAGTCCGAGGGCGACCAGCAGCGGCCGCGCCCGCTCGCGGTCGCCGGCGCGGTACAGGGCAACGCCGGCGTGGAGCACCACCGCGAGCAGGCCGATGCTGACGAGCCCGAGCAGGTGGAGCAGCGGCCCGGCCTCGACCTCCTGGTAGGTCACCGCGACGCCAACCATCGGCAGCGTCGCCCGCTTGACGTCCGGCGTCTCGCCCAGCACCCACGGCACCGGGAAGAGCACCGCCACCGCCGCCGCCGCCAGGTAGGTCGCCGCCAGCCCGCCCCGCCAGAGCTGCCGCACCCGTCCGGTGTACGCGGCTACCAGCTCGAGCAACGCCAGTGAACCGAGGCACAGGGCGACCACCTGCCAGCGCTGAAAGATCGCACCGTCTGCCGGCGATGAGGCCGCGTACAACCGCGCGCTGAGCAGGGCGTAGACCACGATCGCCAGGCACAGCGCGGCAAAGCTCAGGTGCTCCCGGCGTCGACCGAGGCTGAAGCCGATGACGAGATGGTAGCCGCCCGCAGCGAGAGCCATGCCTGAGATGACGATCGGCAGCACAATCTCCAGGCTCACCGCGGAGTCGGCGCCGGCGGTCGGTGCGACAGTCGGGAGAACATCATGGCTCGGGCCTCGGCCGGAGTATAGCCCGCCAGGTGATCACGGGTGAGGAAGCACACCACAGGCCGGGCCGCGATCGCGATACCATGTCGGCATGGCGAACGGGAAGGCCCTCGGCGTCGTCGTCGCCCTCCTCGCCGCGGGCCCTGCGCCGGCCGGCGCGGTCTCTGGACCGCCCGAGATCTCGATCCCCTACCGACAGACGCGCATGGTCGTCGACGGGGTGCTCGACGACTGGGGTCCGAAGGCGCACGTCGCGACGTTTTCCAAGCCGCCTGGGGACGGCCCGGAGCAGACCACCGTCGCCGCCCGGCTGTGCTGGGATCGCACTGCACTGTGGGTTGCCTTCGAGGTCGAGGACCCGCACGTCCACGAGCCACCCCCGGGGGTGATCGGACCGTCCCTCTTCCAGTGGGACTCGGTCGAGGTCTACCTCGACAGTCGCGGCAACCGGGCGCCACGCATGGACCATGATGACTTTCAGGTCCTCATCAGCAGCGACGGGCGCGTTGCGGTGCTCCAGGGAGACCCACTCCTGGCCGACTTCGAGCCGATCTCGGTGCCGAAGCGGACGCGAGAAGGCATCGTCGTCGGCGCCGCCACCCGCCGGACATCGACCGGCTACGTCGTCGAGGTCGCGCTGCCCTTCTCCGCCTTCGGGATCGAGCCGCGAGCCGGCCTGGCTCTGGCTCTCGACCTCGCGGTCAACGACTGGAGCGCCGACCACCCGGGTCTGCCGATGATCGGTTACGACCTGGCCACCCTCAACATGATCGCCGGCGCGGTCGAGACCGGCTTCGACGACAGTCCCTACGACCAGCACGGCCTGAGGGGGGAGGCCGCCCACCAGTTCGCCACCGCCCACTACCACCCCTGGGCGTGGTCGGGCGGCCCCGACTTCGGCCGTCCCGAGTCCTGGACAGTGGCCACACTCACCGGGCGCCCGCCCTTCTTCGAGGAGCTCACCGACCGGGCCGGCGCCCGCGGCCTCCTCCTCCTCGCCGGCGCCGCGGCCCTGACCCTCGCTGCCGCCGGCATCGGCGGCGTGGAGGTCCGTCACCGCCGGCAGATCGCTCGGTTGGTGGACCGGGTCTCCCGGCTCGAGGACGAGTCTTCCGGCGAACCGCGCAACGCCCGGCCCCAGCCCGTGCCTCCGGTGAGCTTCGAGCCGCGACCCGCATCCAGGCCGATGGCGGTGGTGACGCTCGAGCAGCGTCTCGACCTCGCCACGACGCTCAACCAGCCACCCGACCCTGCGGCGCCGCCTCCTGCGCTGTGGATCCGCGCGGTCCGCCAGGTTTCCTCCCAGCCTGCCGAGCCGCTGACACCCGCCGACCTGGCAGCCGAGCTCTGTGTGTCCCTGCGCACCCTGCAGCGGGAGCTCGCCGGGAGCCTGAAGTGCACGCCCCGAGAGCTGATCCTGGCGGTCAAGATGCGCGAGGCGCGGGCCCTGCTGCTTGCCGGCTGGCGGGTGCAGGAGACGGCGAGCCACCTCTTGCGCGACGCGATCCCGAACGGCGGGAACACCCCAGCGGGCGGAACTGGCCCGGCTCCTTCGGAATGAACTTCCGACGCAATGGA
>CAZKKP010000005.1:13294-26273 GCA_964553295.1 uncultured Thermoanaerobaculia bacterium
GGGTCGGATTCGACGACCCGGCACACTTCTCCCGCCGCTTCCGGGCCTACTTCGGGCGGCCCCCCTCGGAGGTCGCCGCCGGCGCGTCGAGCGACTCGAGCGCCGCCTGAGACCGGTCTACCGTTCGGGCTGGTGCAGCAGGATCCGGGCATCGACCACCGACAGTCCGTCGGGGCGCACGATCACCGGGTTGAGGTCCATCTCGTGGATCTCGGGGTAGGCCTCGACCACCTCGGAGACCGTCATGAGGAGCTCGACCAGGGCGTCGTGGTCGACCGGAGGTTGACCGCGCACCCCGTTGAGGATCGGCGCCGAGTGGATCTCTGCGAGCATCTGTCGCGCCGCGACGCGGGTGATCGGCAGCACCCGGAAGACCACGTCCTTGAGCAGCTCGACCAGGACCCCGCCGATCCCGAACATGACCACCGGGCCGAACTGGGGATCGACCTTGCTGCCGACGATGACCTCGGTGCCAGGCTCGGCCATGGGCGACACCACACAGCCGCGGATGTCGGCCCGTGGGCGGTGGGCCCGCGCGGCCGCAACCACCTCGGCGAAGGCCGCCGAGACGATCGCCTCTCCTTCGAGGCCCAGCCGGACGCCGCCGCCGTCCGACTTGTGCAGGATGTCCGGCGAGCAGATCTTGAGAGCCACCGGGGCGCCGGCGGCAGCGGCAGCCGCGACCGCCTCGTCGGCGGTCGCCGCCAGCCGGTCGGCGGTCACCGGCGCGCCGTGCAGCCCGAGCAGGCGCTTGCCCTCGTGCTCGAGCAGCGCCGGACGCCCCTCGGCGAGGGCGGAGGCGATGATCGCACTCCCCTCCTCCTTCGCTCGCAACCCCCAGCGGAAGACGAAGTTCGTCCGGCGGTGTTGCGAACCGAGGAAGTGGCCGTAGCGGTGGAGGGCGGCCAGGCAGTGGCACGAGATGTCCACCGAGTCGTAGACCGGGATTCCGTAGTAGCGCAACAGGTCCAGGGCGTGCGGCCGGGCGAAGCTGTACAGGCTGTGCACGACGATCGGCTTGCCGAGCTCGCGCACCAGCTTGCCCAGGCGATGGGCCGCGTCCTCCTCGATGAAGGACAGCCGAGAGGAGAAGCGGATGCCGTAACCGCCGAACAGACCGACCAGCAGCAGGCCACCGACCTTCGGGTCCTCGAGCAGGATGCGCGCGCAATCGGCGAACACCCCGGGATCGGTGTCGGTGCTGCCGGCAACGTCCACCGGGTTGGCGAGGGAGGCCGACGGCAGCAACACCTTGGCGAGGCGGCCCCGCGTGGTGCGGCCGAGCTCGGGAAGGGCCAGGCCGAGGTCGGTGAGCACATCGGCGGCGATCGTCGCGTGGCCGCCCCCGTCGGCGAGCACGGCCACCGTGCCGCGGGTCATCGGCGGCAGGCTCGACAGCGTCTCGGCAACGGGCAGCAGCTCGTCTGAGCTTCCGACGGTGATGATGCCGGCGCGCCCGAAGGCCGTCCGGGACACCTCGGAAATGCCGGCCAAAGCGCCGGTGTGTGAGCCCGCCGAGCGGCTGCCGATCGCCGAGCGCCCGGCCTTGAGCACCACAACGGGCTTCTTGCGGGTCGTCCGGTAGGCCTCCTGGAGGAAGCGTCGGCCGTCCTTCATGCCCTCGACGTAGAGCACGATCACCCGGGTCATGGGGTCGTCGGCGAGGAACTCGAGGTACTCGGCGAAGGTGATGTCGGCCTCGTTGCCGATCCCGATGTAGAAGGAGAACCCCTTCTGGCTCTTGATGCTGGCCTCGGTGATCAGGTGCAGGGCCATGTTCCCGCTCTGCGATACGAGGGCCAGGTCACCCTTGGGGACATTGTTCAGACCGACCAGGTTGAGCCCCTCGTGGACGTTGATCAGGCCGCTGGTGTTGGGCCCGACGAGGCGGACGCCGTGAGCCCGGGCAACCGCCACCACCTGCTCCTGGAGCTGACGCCCGATCGCCCCGGTCTCCCCGAAGCCGCCGCCGACGACGACCGCCGCGGCGACGCCGCGGGCGCCGCAGTCGGCGAGGATGGCGGGCACGGTCTCGGCCCGGGTGGTGATCAGGGCGAGGTCGACCGGCGCCGGGATTGCCGCCACGCTCGGGTGGCAGGGCAGGCCGAGCACCCTCTCCTCCTTGGGGTTCACCGGGAAGATCCGGCCCTCGTACCGGCTGTCGAGCAGCGACCGGATCGCCTGGTGGCCGCGCTTGCGCTCGTCCCGGGACGCCCCCACCACCGCCACCGACCGCGCCCGCAACACCCTCTCCAACGACATCCTCACCTCCCAGTGAAGTCGGGGGGGCGGCGAGTGGCGAAGGCTCGCGCGCCTTCGCGCCAGTCCTCGGTCTCCATGCAGCCCAGTATGGCCTCGGTCTCGGCGGCGAGAGCCTCGTCGAGGGTCCTCTCTGCGGCCGCCGCGAGATGCTCCTTGGCCAGGCGTAGTGACCGTGGCGCCCGCTCAGCAAGGGTGCCTCCGAGCTCGAGCGCCGCCTCGAGCAGCCGATCTCCGGGCACCGTTCTGAGGGCGAGGCCGAGCTCGACCGCCTCGGCTCCATCGACCACCCGCCCGGTGTAGACCAACTCTTTCGCCCGCGCAAGGCCGACCAGCCGCGGCAGGTGCCAGGTCGAGCCGCCGCCGATGAAGGTGCCGAGACCGGTCTCCGGAAAACCCAGGGTCGCGCCCTCGGCCATCAGCACCAGGTCGCAGCACAGCACCAGCTCGGCGCCGGCGCCCCGCGCCGGGCCGTTGACCGCGGCGATCACCGGCTGCGGCAGGCGGGCGAGCCGCACACAGGTCGCGTGGGCGAGCTCGACGTACGCCCGCTGCTGCTCGGCGGTCCGCGCGCCCGACGCATGCTCCTTGAGGTCGGCGCCGGCACAGAAGACCGGCTTGGCGACGCCCTCCCCGAGCCGAACCGAGCCGGTGAGCACGACCGCCCGCACTCCGGGATCGGCCGCGAGCCGGTCGAGAGCCACGCCGAGGTCGAGATACATGGCCTCGATGACCGCGTTCATGCGCTCCGGACGCCACAGCCGCAGCACTGCCACCCGATCTACGAGCTCGAGCCGGATCGTGTCGAACTCCATCCGAACCCCCGTCGACGTCCCTCAGCCGGACCGCCGGCCGCGAGCGATGCGCGCCTGCAGCGCCGCCAGCCGCTCACGGAACTCCGGCTGCCCGGTGCTCCAGAGCTGCGGCTCCAGCTCGCGCTCGACCGCGGTCGGGTGGTCGCTCACCGCCGCCATGCCGCGCAGCGTCTCCTTGAGGCGGCGCACCATGCCCGACGGGGCCCCGGCGGGCCGCGACGCCAGGCGAACCGCCTCTCGTACGACCTCGTCGTCCGCGACCACCCGCCAGGCGAGACCCCGGCGGGCCGCCTCCTCGCCGTCCAGCGGCTCGCCCAGGAGCACCACCGCGGCGGCGCCCTGCGGCCCGAGCAGCCGCTCGAGCATCCAGGTGTGGCCGCCGCCCGGGTGCAGTCCCAGGTCGAGGAATCGCGAGTCGAAGCGCGCCGAACGGGCGGCGATCCGCACATCGCAGGCCAAGGCCAGGTTGAGACCGGCCCCGACCGCGGCGCCGTTGACCGCCGCCACCGTCGGGAACGGGCACCGCGCGACCGCGAGGAAGCCCGCGTAGATTCGCCGCAACCGCTCGCGGTCGGCGTCTTGTAGATCGGCGAGATCGGCGCCGGCCGAGAACGCCGGCGGTGTCCCGGTGACCACCACCGCGCCGACTCCACCATCGCTCTCGAGCCCGGCGAAGGTCTCGACCAGCTCTTCGGCCATCGCCAGCGAGATGGCGTTGCGACGCTCGGGATCGTCGAGGGTGACGATGGCCACCCGGTCGCGGGTCTCCCGTCGAACCAGTCGTGCTCTACGCTCGCCGCCGGAGCGGCCTGTCGGGTGGTCGAGGTTGTCGTCGGCCATGAGAGCATTGTACCGACCCCCGGGACGATGATCCGATCGTCTGGAATCAACCACTGATCCGCAGGCGAAATGCACCCTCGCCAGAAGGCGCCCGCCATGGCCTGGAGGCCCACGCCTGGTGTGTGACGATGTATGAACCGGTCGAGGGCCTGATGACATCGCAGCGGAACCCGCGCCTTGTTGTGACCGTACCGGCAGGCGCCAGAGGGCTTCCTTTGCAGTATTGAGATGTCGTATCATTGCAAAGGAGGCGTTACCACGATGCGACAGGGTGAATCGAAGCGGGACAGAATGTGCCGGATCGCGACGCCGGCCGAGCACCGCTTCGCGAGACGGCTCGCGATGCGAGCCGCTGCCGTCGAGCGGGGCTCGCCGGCGCCGCCTGGCATTCGTCGTGCAAGGGTGACCCGTCGGTCGCCGGGGGCGACATGGGGGGACGAAGGATGCGTCTGCTGACGGCGCTCGACGAGCTGCTGCGTCTCGAGATCGCACTGGGGGAGCTGTACCGCTGGCTCAGCGAGGTCTTCGGCGACTCCGATCCGGACGCCGCAGCGGTGTTCTTCCGGCTCAGCGTCCAGGAAGAGGGCCACGCCAACCTGATCCGCTACCACCGGCGGCTGGTGCGCCGCAGCGCCGAGGTCCCGGCGGAGGTAGAGGCATTCGACGCGGTGGTCCGCGACGCGGTCGAACGCATCATGACCTTCCGCAACTCGACCGGCCGGCCGACTCTGGCCGAGGCCGCAGCGCTCGCCGCCGAGGTCGAGTCGCTCGCCGCCGACTCGATCCACGCCCGGCTCGCCACTCACTCCCCCGCCGAGCTCGGCGGCTTCGTCAGCTCGCTCCTCCGCGACGACCGCCGCCATCTGGAGATGGTCGAGTCCCTCCGAGAGCGTGCCCGCTCCTCCTCCGCCGCCTGATCGCCGACTGCCATTGATCCTGCCGACGTCCAGGAGTAAGATCGAAACACTGGTGCAGTGCGGACATTATTGAGACGATGTCTTGCAAGAAAGGGAGGGGAATCATGGTGGCGCGTACTGTCATAATAGCGAAGGCTCTTCTTCTGGCGTGCCTGGCGATCGTGGCGACGGGTCTCGCATGGGGGGCGGGCCCGACCCGGGACGTCACTCCCGGGGCGGCCGCGAAGGCCGCACCGGAGGCCGCGGCGATCAGCCTCAGCAAGACGGTCGGCACCACCCCGGGTGTTTGCGCCCCAACCTCCTCGATCACGGTGGCGGCGGGGACCGAGGTCTACTACTGCTTCCAGGTCGAGAACACCGGTGACGAGACCCTCAACTTCCACGATCTCGTCGACGACCAGCTCGGCGGGATCCTCGACGAGTTTCCCTACGCCCTCGCCCCGGGCGCCTTCTCCCCCGAGGTCATCGTACCGGCCACACACTTGGCGACGGTGACCAACAACGCCACCTGGACCGCAGTCACCACGATCGCCGGCTACGGCGTCGACGACACCATCACCTATGACTGGCAGGACATCTCCGCGACCGGCACCGCCGTCATTCTGACCGACGACTCGGTCAGCGGCGCGATCCCGATCGGCTTCAGCTTCGACTTCTTCGGGACCGCCTACAGCAATCTCTACATCAGCTCCAACGGCTTCATCACCTTCACGGCGGGCTCGCCGAACGGCTGCTGCACCGGCCAGAACCTGCCCAACACGGCGACGCCGAACAACCTCGTCGCCGGCTGGTGGGAGGACCTCAACCCAAGCGGCGGCGGCACCCACCACTACCAGACCCTGGGCTCGGCCCCCAACCGCGTGCACGTCGTCCAGGTCACCGACGTCCCGCACTTTGGCGGCGGCAACCTGGTGAGCATGCAGTACAAGCTCTTCGAGACCACCAACACCATCGAGGTGCACTACCAGGCGGCGCCTTCGGACGGCGGCACCCACACCGCCGGCATCGAGAATGCCGCCGGCACCATCGGCGTGATGTACTACCACGGCACCGCCGGCCTGAGCACCCCGGTCGCCGTACGCTACGCCCTGCTGCCCGTGGAGTCGGCGGCCTCGTCGGCCTCCGCCACCGTCACCGTTCAGGCGGCGAACATCGACGTCAGCCCGCTCGCCCTGGGCAGCACCCAGCTGCCCGACACCACGGCCCAGCGGGCCCTCACCATCGCCAACACCGGCGATCTGGCCCTCGACTGGGTCCTCGTGGAGGAGCCGGTGGCCCGGCCGCCGGAGGCGATCTCCGCCGGCGACACCGGCAAGGCCCGCGAGACAATCGACCCCTCCGACTTCAAGGAGAAGTGGTCCGACGGCGTGGTCGCCCCGGCGAGCGCCTGGCGCATGCCCGAGGCGCTGCTCTACGACAACGGTCCGCTGGTGACCCATCCCGGCGGCGGCGCCGGCGGCGCCGACGCCAGCGCCCTGCAGACCGCCATCGGTCTGGACACCTACGGCTTCGGCTACCAGCTCAGCGCCGGCAACCGGATCGCCGACGACTTCACCGTCACCGGCGGCGGCTGGTTCGTCGAGACCGTCACGTTCTTCGGTTACCAGACCGGTTCCACCACCACCTCGACCTTCAACCACACGAACCTGCGGATCTGGGACGGCCCGCCCGACAACCCGGCCAGCACGGTGGTCTTCGGCGACACCTCGACCAACCGTCTGACGAGCAGCCTGTGGACCAACGCCTACCGCGTCCTCGACACCGCCTTGACCAACGCCGACCGGCCGATCATGGCCAACATGGCGACCGTCAACCAGTTCCTTCCCGCCGGCACCTACTGGCTGGACTGGCAGGCGGGCGGCACCCTGGCCTCGGGTCCGTGGGCGCCGGCGATCAGCATCCTCGGCCAGACCACCACCGGCAACGCGCTGCAGTGGACCGGCGCCTGGGCCGCGCTGGTGGACACAGGCACCGGCACCGCCCAGGGCCTGCCCTTCGTCATCGAGGGCACCAGCGACTGCTCGAACCCCGCCGACGTCCCCTGGCTCGCCGCCAGCCCGACCGGCGGCACCACCGCCCCCGCCTCCAGCACCCCGGTCACCGTGACCTTCGACTCCACCGGCCTGGGGCTCGGCACTTACGAGGCGCGCCTGTGCATTGCCAGCAACGACCCCAACCAGGGCCCCGGCAACGGCACCAACCTGGTCATCGTGCCCGCGACCCTAACCGTCTCCTCGTCGGCCCCGGGCATCTCGGTGAGCAAGACCGTCGGCACCACCCCGGGCGTGTGCGCGGCCAGCAGCAACATCACGGTGGCGCCCGGAACCACCGTTTACTACTGCTACACCGTGACCAACACCGGCGACGTCGCCTTCGCCCTGCACGACCTGGTGGACGACCAGCTCGGCACCATCTTAACCGGGCTCAACTACGCCCTCGCGCCCGGGGCGAGCGTCAACACCGTGACCGCCGGCCTGTCGATTTCGGCAGTCATCAACGTCGCCACCACCAACGTCGCCACCTGGACCGCCTACAACTCGGCGCCAGGCGACGGCGCCCAGGCCCAGGCGACCGCCGTCGTCCAGGTGTCCGCCTTCGAGCCCCAGTCCATTCCGACCCTGAGCGAGCTCGGTCTGCTCGCCCTCGTGCTGCTGCTCGCGGTCGCCGGCGTGCTGGTTCTGCGTCGCCTCGTCTAGGCTTACGCCACCGGTTCCACACCCCGCGGCCCCGCTTCGGCGGGGCCGCTTTGTGGTCTCCACCTCCCGCGCATCGGCCGGCGGCGCCGGTCGCCCACCCCGCCGTCCGGCGAGGCTGGCCGCCTGCCGTCCAGAACATCAGCCGCGGCCTCGCGATCACCTCTCGCGTCCCACCACCTGAGCTCCGGGTCTTGGCCGGTTGCACGGGTGCGCGGGAGCGGGAATTGGAACCTCGTCAGGATGAACTCTCGGTAGGGATGAAGCGAGATCATCTCTCCGCAACCCCACTTCTCCGGGTCCTGCTGATCACCGTCACGCTCACCGCCACCCACGGCTGGACCGGTGGCGACGACCGGAACCGGCTCGACGCGCTGCTCGCCGGTCTCGATTCCCACGACCCGGTGCCGGGCCCACCGGCTCCTGCAAGCTCTGATCATGATGAACGGCGGAAGCTTGGGGTTCGGAAGAAGACAAGAGCCTCTGTGCAGCTCGAGGGAGCGGTAGCCCTCCATGACCAGGCGTCGCTCGGGCGGCCAGCAGGGCCCAACCACGTCGTGGTAGCAGCGCAGCATCGCCGCCTCGACGGCGGCCTCTGCGAGGTGCGGCAGCCAGTCGAAGAGCGGCCGCGGGTATCCCGGCCACGCCGCGGCGTAGCTCGCCGCCACCGCCTTGCAGTGGTTCTCGAAGCCCACGGGGGCAACCTCCACCGACACCGGCAGAGCACCGGAGCCCGCGCGCCCCGGTCCGGCGAGCTCAACCTCTCGGACGGATGTCGGCCGGGCCGACCAGGAAGCCGGGGCGCGGCTCGATGGCGAAGGGCTCGCGGACCAGGGCGAGCCGGGCCCGGTGGAGGAGCGGCAGGTACGGGCGGTCGTTGGCGACCCTCGCCAGGGACCAGCGCAGCAGCTCGAGCCGGCGGGCCGCCGCCGGCTCGCGCGACGCCGCGACCACCCATCGGTCGAGCTGGGGATCGGAGAACCCGCTGCCGTTGAGCAGCCCCAGACCGCGCACCGGATCGCGCGTGTGCACCATCGACTCGAGGAACTCGGAGGCGTCGCCCGAGCTGAAGTTCCAGGTGACAACGAAGGCCTCGACGTCACCCTGCTCGAGGCGCCGGTAGAGCTCGGCGTAGGGCTGCACGCGGAGGGTCGGCTCGAAGCCGAGGGAGCGCAGCGCCCCGGTGAGGACCCGCAGGGTCGGATCCGGCAGCGCCCCCCGGTCGAGGTCGAGGTGCAGCTCGACCGGCGCGGGCGCCCCCCTCGCCGACAGGAGCTCCCGGGCGCGACCGAGATCCGCCGGAAACAGGCGGTTGGTCGGGCAGAAGCCGAACACCTCCGCGGGCACCAGCGACACCGCCGGTTCGGCGGCGCCGTCAGCCAGACCTGCGGCGACCAGCCCCTGACGGTCGATCGCCAGGTCGATGGCCCGGCGGACCACCGGGTCGTCAAGCGGCGGACGGGAGACGTTCAACCCGAGCATCGTGGTGCTGATCCGGAACACCGGCTGGACCCGCCAACCCTCACGGACGTGGTCTTCGCCGACCGCCGCCACCACGTCTGCCTGGCCGGCAGCCACCAGCCGCCCGATCTCCTCGTCGGTCTCGGCGAAGCGGACCTCGACCCGCTCCGCCGCCGGCGGCTCGCCCCAATACCCCTCCCATCGCCGCAGCTCGACAGGACCCCGCACCGTGCCGGCGACCCAGACATAGGGACCGGTTCCGACCGGCCGCTGCTCGTCGGCTTCGGGCGGGACGATCGCCACCATCGACAGCCGTGCCAGCAGCAGCGGAAACGGCTCTGCGGTCTCGACCTCGAGAGTCCCCGGCAGGCCCTCGACCGCGCGCACGTCGGTGATCGCCTCGAGGTAGGTGGCGAGGGTCGAATCGGCCCCGAACCGGGCGCGGCGAAGGGCCGCGACCACATCGCCAACCTGCAGCGGCCGGCCGTCGTGGAAGCGAACCCCCGATCGCAGGTCGAAGCGCCAGACCGTGTCCGACGGCGTCGTCCAGTTGGCCGCCAGCACCGGCCGGAAGGGACGGCCCGGCTCGTGCTCGACGAGGCCCTCGTAGACCGACGCCAACACCGTGCCGGTCACCGCGTCGTTGTGGGCATGGGGGTCGAGGGTGACCATGGCATGGTGGTAGACGATCCGGACCGATCCCAGGCCCCGCGGTCCACCGTTGCACCCGAGCTGTGTCGACAGCGCGACCACCGCCAGCAGGACCAGCGCTCGCGGCGCGGCCCGCGGGCGGCGGTGGCCCCCGGTCGGCGGCGCCAGAACGCCGTCGCCGCTCGGTTCCCGGCACTGAAGTCGAGTCATCACTGGCTCCCGCAGGTCCGCCCGCGTCCCTAACCTCACCATGAGTACGGTCACGCACCGAGAGCGCCGACACGCCCGCCTGCCGGTGCTTCGTGATCGAGGCGTAGCCGTGCCGTACGTCGAGGGAGCGAAGCGCCGGCTGGCGGGATGCAGCGGCAAGAGAATGCTAGCGCACTTATGGCGAGGAGTGCTCGGAACGAGGCGAGTGCGGACCTCCGCGCCTCACGCCGATCGCGGATCGACCCGCGGCGTGCCCCACGGCGCAGGATCGCCCGGCTCGAGCACGACCGGCGGCGAGGACGGGCGCCAGGTTCGGCTCGAGACCCTGAGGGAACCGGCGCCGCCGTCTGGCGGCCGCTGCTCGACCAGATCGGCGACACGACCAGGGTCGGCGCCCGCTTCGGGGAGTACGTCTCGCGATCGGCCATGACCGTCGCGGCGACGATGGCCGATCACGGCTGACCCGATCCCCGGCGAACCCCTGCCCGATGCCTGCGGAATCCCGAGGACTTCGAAAATCCCGAGCCCGACATTGCCTCCAGCAAGCCGAGAGGCAAAGGAGGTATGTCATGAGCTCGAGCCGCAGCCGTCTCATCGTCGCCGTCGGGATCGCCGTCGGCATCATCACGGGAACTCTCGTCACCTTGTCCGCCGACGCCGGGGTCCTCGCCCAGGGCAACCTGCCCGGGACCTATGGCCTGCGCTTCGGGCCCGACGGCCACCTCTACGTCTGCAGCACCGCCGGGCTCGCGGTCCTCGACCTCGCCCTGGGCGCCATGGTCGACCTGATCGGCCCCGAGCGCGGCGTGGTCGGCCCCGAGGACGTGGTCTTCGGGCCCGACGGCTCGATGTACTGGGCGGGCATGTTCACCGGCGAGGTCGGAAGGATGGCCCCGGACGGCACGGTCACCACCCAGATGATCGGCCCCATGGTCAACTCGCTGGTGTTCTCGGCCGGCGGCCGGCTGTTCGTCACCGAGCCCTGGATCACCGACACCCTGTGGGAGCTCGACCCGGCGCTGGTCGACCCGCCGCAGCAGCTCGCGGCCGGCCTGGGCGGGCTCAAGAACCCGGAGTTCGGGCCCGACGGCCTGCTCTACGGCGCCCTGATGTGGGCCGGCCGGGTGGTGCGCTTCGACGTCGACGACCCCGGCGCCACCAGCGAGACCGTCGCCGACGCGATCCCGGGGCCCTTCACCGCGCGCTTCGGCCCGGACGGGATGCTCTACGTGGTCGAACGCACCAACTTCACCATCCAGCGGGTCGACCCGGCCGACGGCAGCCGCTCGACCTGGGCCGAGCTGCCCTTCGGGCCCGACAACATCGCCTTCGCGCCGACCGGCGCCGCCTTCGTCTCGTCGTACACCGACGGCGTCGTGGCCATGGTGCTGCCCGACGGCACGGTCCAAGAGCTGCTCCCGGGCGGCCTCACCCTGCCCTCCGGCATCGCGGTCCGGCCGCGGCCCGACGGCGAGTCGGTCTTCGTCGGCAACCTGTTCTCCCTGCGCGAGGTCGACGGCGCGACCGGCGCGCTGCTCGGCGTCGAGCGCTACCGCTTCCCGGCGACCGGCTTCGGCGGCGCGATCTCGGTGGCGAGCGACGGCGCCAACCTGGCGCTGACCTGCTTCTTCCCCCCCGGGCAGGCTCGGGTCCAGCGCTGGGACCCGGTGGCCGCCGCGATCGTCGACGAGGTGTCCGGCTTCGTCACGCCGGTGAACGCGATCCCCTTCGCCGGCGACCTCGTCGTCGTCGACCTCGGCCTGGTCCCCGGGGAGGCGCGGGTCGTCCGCGTCGGCAGCGGCGGAACGACGGTCCTCGCGGACGCCACCGACCAGATCTACGCGCCCCTCGGTCTCGCCGCCACCGGCGACGAGCTCTGGGTCGGTGACTGGGCCACCGGGATGGTCTGGCAGCTCGTCGCCGACGGCCAGGCGCTCCCCCAACCGGCGCCGGTCGCCCAGGGGCTCGCCGGTCCCGAGGGGCTGGCGGTCGACCTCGACGGCTCGCTGCTGGTCGTCGAGGGCACCGCGGGCCGGGTCTCACGGGTCCGCCCGGAGACCGGCGCGGTGACCCCCGTCGCTTCGGGGCTCGCCCTGTCGCTGGAGGGCTTCGGCATGCTGCCGCCGTTCGCGCTGCTCAACGGCATCGCCGTCGGCCCGTCGGGGGCGATCTACGTCGCCGGCGACCTCGGCAACCTGGTCTACAAGCTCGTCCCGCGCACCCTCTACCTCCCGGGCGCGGCTCACGCCTCGGGCTTCAAGGGCAGCGAGTGGACCACCGACCTCGAGCTCCACAACCGCGGCGACTCCGGGGCCTCGTACACCGTGGAGCTGCTAGTCCGCGGCCAGGCGAACACCGCCCCGGCCGCCGTCGCCTTCGAGCTGGCGCCGGATGTGAGCGTGCGCTACCGGGACGCCGTCGGCTCCCTGTTCGACGCCGAGGGGGCGGGCACCCTACGCGTGACCGCGGTCGGCGGCGACCTGCTGGCGAGCGCCCACACCCGTACCGCTGAAGGCGGCGGCCACTACGGCCAATTCATCGGCAGCTTCGACGACGCCGTCGCAGCCGGTCCGGGGACCGAGCTTCGGCTGATCGGGCTCGAGGGCTCGGCGGCGGCCCGCACCAACATCGGCGTGGTGAGCGCCTGCGGGGTGCCGATCACCGTCGACGTGAGGACCTACCTCGCGGACGGCAGCCCGGCCGGCGAGCTCCAGGTCGAGCTCGCGCCGTTCGCCAGCGACCAGCTCAACGACGTCTTCTCGAGCCTCGGCGGGAAGGCGACCGGCGACGATCTCTACGCCGTGGTGAGCTCGGCGACATCGGGGGCGCGCTTCTTCGCCTACGCCTCGGTGGTCGACAACGGGACCAACGACCCGATCTTCATTCCGGGACGCTGATCCGGCAGGCAGGGACCGGAGCCCGGGCGCCGCCGCCCGGGCTCCCACTTTCCCGAGGGAGCCCGGTCTTGGCGACTGCCAGACGTCGTCGACCCAGAACTGCTCGCTCGACCGGGGTGGTCGTCGCCTTCCCGGGCACTGCGGTCGGGCAGCGGGATTACAATGAAGGGGCCATGCGCCCCTCGCCAGCGCCATCTCCACGGCCGGGCGGGCCCTTCCGCCTCGGCGAGTGGCTC